>NZ_JBIPMD010000168.1:0-7621 GCF_044369315.1 Silvanigrella sp. | reverse complement strand
GAAATATAAAAAAACAAGTAAATTCGAAAATCGTATCTTCTGCAAAATCAATTTATTTAAGTGAACAAAGTAAAGAAGAAAAAATTGAAACTCAAAAAAATATTGATTTCATAAAAGAAAAATCAATACAAAATGAAAATCTCATACAATCTTTAAATCAATATAATTTAAAGAAAGAGCATTTGTTTCAAAAAATGTTTCTTAGCAATAAAGAAGTAACGAATCAAATTCAGCTCTCTATTTTTCAATTAAATTCTGAAATAAAACAATTACAAGAAACGTTAAAAGAATTAAATATAACGTTTGAAACCTCTTTAAAGAAACCTGTAAAAAAATGGAAAATTAAAAAAACAAAATTCTTGCCAAAGTTAACAGCGGGTCGCTAAATAAAACTGAGTTCCCATTTGTCTCACAAGTTCAAGTTGTTGGGCCATCAAACTTGCATATGATCTTTGTATTAAAGATATTTCTTCGAGAGTTTTACGAATTTCAATTTGATGAGAAATAAATGTAAGCTTTACTGCTAATTCGCCGCATGATTCCGCCATAATTCGATCACTAACCAAAATTTCTTCTACGGTTTGCCCAATATTTAATTTATTCAAATTTTGAAGATCAAACATATATTCTTCTTTTAGCATCATTGTAATCAATTTATCTAAATGGCAACAAACAGAATCATTTTGAGTCGAAATAACGGCCGCTAATTTTTCATACCCCCACAACTTACATATATTTTTATGAATTCTAAGTTGTTGTAAAATTGTACCATGTACTTGTACTAATGAAGAAAGCCCGCTGGAAATTTCACTCGATACTTTCATACACTCCCCTATATTTTTATAATTTTATTTCAAAATTAATAAAATAACATAAAAAAAACCACATGATGATTATGATACATTCATGCGGTTTTTCAAACAAAGGGAGGATATAAAGTGAAAACTATTTGTTTTCAGCAGCTCTTTTTGCTTTATATTTTGCGATCATGTCGTCTTGAACGTTACGTGGAACAGAAGCGTATTTAGCAAATTCCATAGAGAACTCACCTTTACCTTGTGTACCAGAACGAAGATCTGTTGAGAAACCAAACATTTCTGTTAATGGAACTTCAGCTTCAATTTGACAGTAGCCGCCGTTTCCAGCTGTACCCATAATAACGCCACGACGTTGGTTGATAAGACCCATCATTGTTCCTTGGAACTCTTCAGGTCCTTCAATTCCCACTTTCATGATTGGCTCAAGAATAACAGGTTTTGCATTCATGTAAGATTCACGGAAACCTGTCATCGCACATGTTTTAAATGCCATTTCATTTGAGTCGACTGGGTGGTGTAAACCATCATTTACGATAAGTTTCACGCCAACAACTTGAGCTCCAATAAGAAGACCTGTTTTCATTTGCTCTACGAAACCTTTTTCGCACGCAGGGATAAATTGTCTTGGAATAGAACCACCAACAGTGTCGTCAGAGAATTCATAGATTTTATCACCAGCATCAACCAATGGCTCCATATAACCAACGATACGAGCAAACTGACCAGAACCACCAGATTGCTTTTTGTGTGTGTAGTTAATTTCAGCGCGTTGTGTAAGTGCTTCACGGAAGTTAACTTGTGGTTTACCAACAATGGTTTCACAAGCAAATTCACGTTTCATACGTTCAACATAAATTTCAAGATGAAGTTCACCCATTCCGGCAATAATGGTTTCGCCAGATTCTTCATCACGGGAAACGCGGAAAGTAGGGTCTTCTTTTGTAAATTTATTTAATGCTTTTGAGAAATTTGTTTGTGCTGCTTTGTCTTTAGGAGCAACAGCCAAAGAAATTACCGCATTTGGAACATACATAGAAGCCATAGTTACGTTAATTTTACCATCTGTGAAGGTATCTCCAGATGCACAATCAACGCCAAATAAAGCAACAATGTCGCCAGCAGAAGCTTCTTCAATATCTTCCATTTCGTCAGAGTGTAAGCGTACAATACGCGGTATTTTAATACGTTTTTCAGAAACCATATTAATAACCATCTCACCTTTTTTCACAGTACCTTGGTAGATACGCATGAAAGTAAGCTGCCCATAACGTGTTTCATCTAGCTTGAACGCAAGCATAACGAGAGGAAGATCAGGCACTGCCTTAAGTGGATAAGGTGCTTCGTTATTTGATTGATCAAGACCTTCGTTTGAAACTTCATTTGGAGCTGGTAGATAAGAACCTACTGCGTCTAAAAGAAGTTGAACACCTTTATTCTTAAATGCGGAACCGCAGAATACAGGAGTAAATTGTAAGCTAATAACTGCTTTACGCATTACTTTTGCAGCTTCTTCAGCGGATACGTATTCGTCACCTAAGAATTTTTCAGCAAGAGCATCATCAAAGTCAGCAAGCGCTCCAATAAGATCGGAACGACGCGTTTTTGCTTCTTCGATCATGTCTACTGGAATTTCTTCTTCACGAACGTTTTCACCATTCGAACCATCAAAATAAAATGCTTTCATAGTAAGAAGATCGACAACACCTTGGAAACGATCTTCTGCACCGATAGCCATTTGAGCCATCCACGCATTATGATTTAATTTTTCGCGAAGTTGTTGACATACGCGGTATGGATTCGCGCCAGCGCGGTCCATTTTGTTTACAAACGCAATACGAGGAACACGGTAACGGCGCATTTGGCGGTCAACCGTAATGGACTGAGACTGAACTCCAGCCACAGAACAAAGAACAAGGATAGCGCCATCAAGAACGCGAAGGGAACGCTCCACTTCAACTGTAAAGTCAACGTGACCAGGAGTGTCAATGAGGTTAACCCATAGGTCTTTCCACTGGCAGAATGTAGCAGCGGACTGAATTGTTATTCCTTTTTCACGCTCAAGATCCATACTGTCCATTGTTGCGCCAACACCAGATTTTCCTTTTACTTCTTCAATCTTGTGGATTTTTCCAGTATAGAAAAGGATACGTTCGGAAAGAGTGGTCTTTCCTGAGTCGATATGGGCAGAAATACCAATATTTCTTACACGGGAGAGGTCTTTGATTGTCATGATTAATCCAACTCAACATAAAAATGGTTAAAACTTCAGTCCAAACCAGCGGACGGGAAACACGCCCTGTGTTATCTGATTTTTCATTGAATTTCAATAGCCATTTTTAGGCTTTTCTATTAGGAAGATACTAGATTGTTGCTTTTATACCATATTGGCTTTTATCAACACGTTTCTTTCGAAGATAAGCTTCTTCAATCACTTCTTCAATCCATTCCTTTCCTAAAACACCTTCATGCTCCCACAATTTGGGAAACATACTGATGGAAGTGAGTCCTGGTAATGTATTAATTTCATTAAATATAAAGCGATTGGTTTTTTTGCAATTCCAAAAATCAATCCGGCACAAACCAGAAATGCCTGTTATATTGGCAATTTTTTTTGCATATTCTTGCAATTCAATCATTCTTTCGTCAGACAGTCGGGCGGGAATAAAAAGTTCCGCTTCTGAAGTATTGGCATATTTTTCTTCATAAGAATAAAAATCTTTTGGAGCAATTTCACCTGCTTTTGTCACTTTAGGAGAATAGGCGCTACCAAGAAAAGCACATTCCACTTCGGTTCCTACCATAGGCTCCTCAACCAAAGCTTTTTGATCAAAAGCGAGAGCTTCTTTTACAAGTTTTTCTAATTCCAAACGATCTTTCGCCCTTCCTGTGCCAACGGCAGAACCCAGAGAGTTCGGTTTTACAAAACAAGGAAATCCAATGGATTTTTCTATGCATGATATTGTTTTTTCTTTCTCTTTTTCAAAACCTTCTGCCTCAATCAGCTCATACTTTGCAACAGGAACACCCGCATCTCTTGCAAGTCGTTTTTGGATATCTTTATCAATTCCAACAACACTGGAGCGCATATCACAGCCCACATATGCTATTTCAGCCAATTCAAAAAGACCTTGCAATCGACCATCTTCTCCATTTTGCCCATGTAAAACAGGGAAAAAACAAGAAGCATCTAAATTTAAAATACGAAATTGATCTGTTTGACCAGAATCAGAATAAGAAAATTGCAAGGATTGTTTTTGAATTTCATCTTTTATGTAAGGTAACAAAAGTGTTTTTAGATTTTTTCTTCCTGCTAATGAAACAGGAACACTTCCTTTGACAATAATAGCAAGATCTTCAACTGTAACATTGAGAAAATCACTTGCTTTAAATGTACCAGACAAACTAAAAAACATACCATTTCGATTGATTCCAACAGGAATCATTTTATATTTTTCAGGAATATTTTTTAAAATAAAAAGAGCAGATCTTAATGAAATTTCATGTTCACTGGATCTTCCGCCAAACAATACAGCTACTACTTTTTCCTTATTTTCATTGTGTTCCATTTTTTCTCTCCCTCTTTTACAAAAATCATACACCCAAATTGGAAAATACACTTACCCCACTTGAATTGAAACTGAACAAGGGTTATGAAAAAATAGATAATACAAATGTATGGTATCCTTCTCAAAGGAAGCATACTACACATGTACCTGGTTGCACGTTATCAAATACCTATCTATATCTAAGCATGTGCAATTTATCTTTGCAATAAAAGGAGAAGACCATGTCGGCTGTTGAATCGAATGCGAATAAATTTAAGGCTCTCGAAACCTTGTTCCAATCTGTAGAAAAACAATTTGGGAAAGGCACAATCATGCGCCTTTCTGATGAATCAAAAATTGCGCAAGAAATACAGGTCATCTCTACTGGATCTATTAGCCTTGACGTTGCTCTTGGCGTAGGGGGCATTCCAAAAGGGCGTATTGTTGAAATTTATGGAACGGAGTCCAGTGGTAAAACAACACTCACTTTACATGCCATTGCAGAATGCCAAAAAAAGGGAGGTATCGCTGCTTTTATTGATGCTGAACATGCTCTTGATGTTGGTTATGCGCGTAAAATTGGTGTAAATACTTCCGATCTTCTTGTTTCCCAGCCTGACAATGGAGAACAAGCTCTTGAAATTGTTGATATGCTAGTCCGTAGTGGCGCTGTTGATCTCATTGTTGTCGACTCGGTTGCCGCTCTTACTCCAAGAGCCGAAATTGAAGGCGAAATGGGTGATAGCCACATGGGGCTTCAAGCTCGCCTCATGAGCCAAGCTCTTCGTAAACTTACCGGAAGCATTTCTAAAACAAACTGCTGTGTTATTTTTATCAACCAAGTTCGTATGAAAATTGGAGTTGTATTTGGCAACCCCGAAACAACAACCGGCGGCCAAGCTCTTAAGTTTTATTCCTCTGTGCGCCTAGAAGTCCGCAGGGCAGCTGCCATTAAAAATGGAAATGACACCACAGGGCATCGCACAAAAGTAAAAGTTGTAAAAAATAAAGTGGCAGCACCATTTAAAGAAGTTGAATTTGACATTATGTTTGGACAAGGAATTAGTAGAGAAGGAGATCTTCTCGATCTTGCATCTTCACCTGATGCCGAAATCATTCAAAAAAGTGGAACTTGGTTTACTTACAATGGAGAACGTCTTGGACAAGGAAGAGAAAATGCAAAAGAATATTTGCGAGAACACCCAGAAACATTAGCAAAAATAGAGACTGCCGTTAGAGCACGTGCTAATTTAATTAAAACAGCAGCAGCCTCTGACAGTGAAAACTCTTCAGAAGAATCTGGTGTAAAATCTCTTCCAGGAGCATCGCAAGTTCTTCCTTCTTCACAATCCACACCAGCAAAACCTGGGCGCCGTGGTGCCGGAGCGACAGCAACAGCAGAGTAAAATATATTTTTATTCTACAAACTCATAAAAAAATTCAAAAGGTAACAAAAAAAATTGTTTCCTTTTGAAATAAAAAAATGAAATAAACGATTTTTATAAATGAACTCTATTTTTTTCAAAATTTAGTAATTTTATCTTTCTATCAACACCACCAGCATAACCTCCTAAAGATCCATCGGAAGCAATTACACGATGGCAAGGAATAATAATACTAAATGGATTTTTTCCGTTTGCATTACCTACTGCTCGAAACGCTTTTTCATTGTCAATTTGTTTTGAAATTTCAAGATATGAAAAAGTAGATCCGTAAGGAATTTTAAGCAATTGGTTCCATACTTTTTTTTGAAAAGGGGTACCTACCATATCGAGATCCAAATTAAATTCTTGGCGCTGCCCCGAAAAGTATTCCGATAGCTGTTTTTCTGTTTGACATAAAATATCATTTATTTTTTCATTTTTGTGTTCATAAAATAGATAAGGTTGTTTTTTCCAATAAACACCTTTTAATCCTTTTTCTGAAGCAACAAGATAAAGATCTCCAATAAGAGAGTTTATTTTTGTTTGCAATATAACCATGTCTTTAATCTCCTTCTTTCTGAAGATACAACAAAAATAAATACAGGAATCCTATTTTATTTGCAAATATTAAATTTTGTATCAATTAAAAAATAATAGATTTGTTTAAAAAAAAGAAAGTGAATTAAATAAAATTAAAAAAACATTCCCACTGTAAAATTCATTGTATATAAAGAGTAAGCTCCTTCACCACCCGCATATTTGTTACCTTTACTATCAGTTGCATTTTGATACACCAAATAAGCATTTGAATAATAAGCACTAGGGCCAAGATATAATCCTGTGTTAGAACCAAACATAATTTTAAAAAGAAGACAAAGACCAATGCCATAATTTAAATTATGGATAATGTAAGGTGAATATGTTTGTTGGTAAGTTGCAGTATTCGTTGTTTGAAGCCAAGTATCATAGAATGAGTAATAGGCATAAGGGTTAATTAAAATATCTAACAATGAAGTTGAAAACTTATAACCAAAATCAAGTCCAGCCAAAAAAGAATCATATTGATGATTAAATGTTACCTGAGACTGGGTTGAAGGAGGATCATATGTTGCATAATCGTATTTAGCACCAATCCCAATATAAAATTCTTTTGAAGTCATAAATGGAAAAAGTAACTTTATTCCAGCCTCATAGCCTGTATAGGTATTACTTTGTATTTGAATTGCAGTATAGCCACCACTAACCAATAAATCTATGTTACCGCCACCAGAACCTGAATATTCTTGGGAAAAACATATATTAGCGCTAAATAGTATATTAATATATACAAATATTTTATGTAAATTAATAAAAAACCTCCATAAATTATCTTACTAAATTAATTTTACAGGACTATTTAAATATTAAAATATAGAGTTTTTGACAAATTGAAATATGAAAAAATTTCCTATTAATCAAATAAATATGGTAATATTTTTCATTGTTTTTAAGGATAAATTCATTGTTTACTTTAAATTATCGTTAAAAATTAATAATTATTAAAAGATTATAGTAACTTAAGACTAATATTATAGTATGCTCTTTGTCTATTTTTTAAGAATAAAAAAATTTTTATGTTTTAACACAATTAAAAAATAAAAATAATTGATAATTAACATTAAGTAAACAGATTTAAAGAATATTATGAGCTAATATTACTAGTAATTTTAAATTTATTTTGAATAATGCATATTTTAATTGATTTAATAAAAATACAATAATATAAAAATTATATACTATTATATAATTACAAAGGAGATCCACATGATTAAATATTATATATTTTTGTTAATTT
>NZ_JBIPMD010000167.1:0-7641 GCF_044369315.1 Silvanigrella sp. | reverse complement strand
ACCTACGCAATGAATATCATCTCTGGAAGCCGGATGTGGGAAAACTACAAGTCCGGTTCTGCAGGGGTTTCATGGCAATGAATTACTTTATTTGAAAGGAAATAAAAGTCATGTCTCTACCTACCAATAAAAAATTATTTATATTAAAGAAATTAATTGTTTTTTTACCTTCGATTTCTTGTTTTTTTTTATCTTTAAATATTAACGCTCAAGAACAATCCTTTCCTAGTTTAAGTAAACTGGAAAAAAATGGATGCGCTGTTAGTGCTTTAGTAATACGCTTAAATGATGGAAAAGTATTAGCAGATTTAAATTCAGACAAACGCCTTTCTCCTGCTTCTGTAACCAAGCTTATTTTAGGTGCAAATATTTTAGAGACTTGGGGACCAAATAAAACATTTTCAACTCAATTTTATTTGAGAGGAAAATTAAATAAAGATATTTTAGAGGGAGATCTTGTTTTTTATGGAGTAGGAGACCCTTCTCTTACAAATGAAAAATTATGGTTTTTAACTACAGATATTGCAAGATTTGGAATAAAAAAAATAACTGGAAAAATTATAATTAATAATTCTTATTATGGAAAAGTAACAGACGATGAAAATAGAGCATCGGGAAAAACAAAAAGCCATAATGCCTATGATGCTCCTTTATCTTCTTCAGCAATTAATTTTAGTGTATTAGCAATCGTTGTTAGCCCTGCACAAAAAGAAGGGCTTCCTGCTAAAATAGCAATTGAACCTTACCCCATACCTAGCGCCAAAATTACCGGTACTGTAAAAACAACAAAAGAAGACTCTTCTCCACAAATTATTGTTTCAAGAATTTCAAAAAATGGAAAAGATGTTTATTCTGTATCTGGAAATATTCCTTTAAAATCGACTGCGCAAAGAATTTATCGCTCTGTTTCTAATGCGGATATTTATGCTGGAGAAACTTTAAATGCATACTTACAAAGTGCTGGTATCGAAACTTCAGGCTTAATAGAAATAGAATCTAAAAATTTAAATAAAAACGATATCCCAATGGCATCTATAAATGGGTATCCAATTGAATGGCAACTCAAAGGTATATTTGAAGTTAGCAATAACTATACAGCAGATATGTTAACTTTAAATCTTTTAAATGAAACAAATCCAAATAATAAAGGAGATTTAAAAGAAGGAGGAACACTTCTTGAAAAATATATGAAAAATATATTAAAAAATTCAACTTGGAATACTTCAAAAAATGTAAATACTCCTATAATTTTAGAAAGTGGAAGCGGTCTAACTCCAAATAATCGTCTATCTGCTAGAGATATTATTTCTGTGTTGGATCATATCTATTTTAATGGTAGAGCATTTCCAGCGTATCTTAATGCTTTGCCGATTGTTGGAGACGAAGGGACGCTTAAAAAAAGATTTACTTCTTCTTCAGAAAAACATCTTCAAGGAAGATTAAGAGGCAAAACAGGAACTTTAACAGAACCTGTGCACGTATCTGCTCTAGGAGGCTATAGCCGCCTATCAAATGGTGATTTTGTTTCATTTGCAATTATTGTAAATGGAATCAAATCTAAAGCACAAATTGATCTAAAAAACATACGAGATGCGATAGACTCGGACCTTGCAAAGGTTTTGCCATCGGAGCTTTAAAAAATGGAAAGAAAAACTAAGGGAACCTACACACTACGTAGATTGTTTCCTTCGCTTTCAGAAGAAGATTTACTTCGTTTCCAGGAAAATTCATCCGTTATTAGGCTAAAAAAAGGACAAAATCTTTTTATCTCTGGCGATACGCCACGCTCTATATATGGCGTTGCTAATGGATGTTTAAAAATAGTTAGAGAGAGTCAAGAAGGTGAAAGTGTTATTACAAGAATTGTAAGAGCAGGACAAATTGTTGGAATACGTGAAGTATTTGGAGAGTTCAAATACGGAAGAACTTCTGTAGCATTAAAAGATAGCGAAGTTTTTTCCATTGAAAAAACAATTGTTCTTGACTTAATTCAACGCAGTCCAGCTGTTTCATTACAATTTATGAAAATATTTTGCAACGAACTCTCTCGACTCGAAAAAAGAATTGAATCCGATCTTTACCGACCTGCAAAAAATAGAGTAGCATCAGTTATATTTGAACTTTTCAATTTATTTGCGGATGAAGGTGCACAAAACTTTGAGCCTCCTCTAAATAGAAGAGACATTGCCGAATTAGCCGACGTAACGCCCGAAACAGTAAGCAGAGCGATTGCTGATTTTAAACAAGCAGGAATTATGGAAACCCATGGTTCTTCATTTACAATTTTAGATACTATTTCACTTCAAAACGAAGCTGAAGAAAGATAATGAATTAGAATGTCATGTTACCTTTCATGCGAAAATATTGAGCTAAAGGTTGGTTTTCATACTCTCATTACAAACTTTTCTCTAATTCTGAATCCATCGCAGTCCATTGCGATTACGGGCTCAAATGGTACTGGAAAAACAACTTTATTAAGGGTTCTTGCTGGTATTTCCAAACCACACAATGGTAAAGTAACTGCAATGGAAGAACAACTTTATCCTAATAATGAAATTAAACACGAACATTTTTCTGTTTTTTTATCGAATATTCCATCACTTTTACTAGATCATTGTACCATTTGGAATTTAGAGTTTTTCGCAAATTCATTTGGATTAAAATTTTCAGTTGATGAATTTAAAAATGCCTTAAAAAAAGTGGGTCTTGAAAATAGAGAAAATCAAATTGCAAGAACATTATCAACAGGACAAAAAAGACGTTTGAGTTTAGCTGGATTAATATTAATTAAACCTAATATAATTTTAGCTGATGAACCTACAAATGGACTCGATGAAATGGGAAGTAATCTTTGTATAAATATATTCGAAGATTTAAAACAAAATAATTCATCATCAATTATAGTAGCTACTCATGATAAAAATATAATTGACTGGTGCCAAGAAAAAATTTCTTTAGAAAATTTCATACCTAATGAGAAAAAATTAAAATCTAAAATTAAGGTTTTACTCTAAAATGCTGTCTGAAACAAAAAAGAACAAAATTAAAATTTCAAATTGGTTTTTTAGTTTTATTTTAATTAATAAAATAAGCATGAGATCAATTTGGGCTAGAAAAGCCTCTTGGTTTGGAACTCTTATTTTTGCATGTTGTTTATTAATTTTATTTCCATTTGGATTAGGAACAGAAGCTCTAAATCGAGCAGATATTCAAATAGGATCTTTTTGGATTATTAATGAATTTATTGCCATACTTGCTATCAGTCGTATGTTTGCCCCAGAACAAGAGTCCTATGCTATGGACTTTTTATTATCGTCAAAAACTTCAAAGTCTGCCCTCCTAGCAGGAAAAATATCATTTACAGCCCTTCAAATTTTATCTTTGCAAATTCCAGTTACATTTTTATGGATAATATTATATAATATATCTAGTAATATCATGTTGGATCTTTTAAAAATTATGATACCTGTAAGCTTGATTTTTAACATTGGTACTGCAAGTTTAGGGGCGTTAGTATCATGCCTAACGGCAAGAAGCTTAGCAAAAGAAATTTTATTGCCTATGCTTTTTTTCCCCCTTCAAAGTGGAATTTTACTGGCTGCAGTTTCATTAACAATTCAGGTAGGAAACAACTCGTTACTAGGAGCTTTTAGTTCAGATGCATGGTGGACCATTTTAATTGCTTATCCACTTTTATTTACAGCTCTTGGCTTTCTTCTTAGTAACATCCTTCTTCAGGAATAAAACATATATGAAAATAGATGAATTGATTCATTATGAAATACCAAATACAATAAAAAAGCCAATTAAGAGATGGAATAGTTATTTATTCCTTTTTTCAATCATTCAAATTATGGGTTGGTATTTAGCCCTTTTTTATGTTGGTACAGATATAGATCAAGGAAATGTTTATCGAATTATTTTTGTACATGTTCCTGTTGCTTGGTGTGCTTTTTTTTGGGTGTTTTTAAGTGCAATTTTTGCAATTCTTACTTTAATAAATACAAAAAAATCTGAAATATTCGATCGTAGTAGTCACGCCGCTATTGAACTTGGCACTATATTTTCATTATTAACTTTAATTACAGGAAGTGTTTGGGGAAGACCAACTTGGGGAGTTTGGTGGGACTGGGATCCAAGATTAACTTCAAGCTTAGTTATGTTTTTAGTTTGTTGTGGATATTTGGTATTACGCCATTTTACTCCCGATCTAAAAACAAGAAGAAATGTATCCGCTGTTATTTCCATTATTGGTTCCGTAAATGTTCCAATTGTATATTATAGCGTAAATTTATGGAGATCCGTTCACCAACCTCAAACGTTTGCTGAAAAAACTCAAAATTCATCTTTAGATATTACATTGGTTTTATTATTTAATTATTTAGCAATGTTTTTATTAAGCATCGCAATTTATAAAATAAGAAGACAATCTATTTCTGCTAAAGAAACATTAGAATCAGCTAGAGGTGAACAATGAATTCAGAATATGGGAATACAGGTTGGCAAATTTTTGTTTATTCAACTTATATTTTTGTTGCGATCAGTCTTTTTTTATATATTTTTATGTCAATATACTCACGAAAAAAAAGTTTAAAAGCTATGCAAGATGAAGGCTTTTTTAATGATAAAAAGTCTGATTTAAACCCAAAAGAGGATGTAAAGGAATGAAACTAAATGGTGGACAAATTGCAGGATTATTAATTGTTATTGGGTCATTAAGTTTAATCATATATCAAGCAACTCGGAGTGAATCTTCTGTTACTTTTTATACTCCTGCAGAAGTTTATGCAAATCCAATTAAATTTGATGGAAAATTATTTCGAGTTTCTGGTTTGGTTTTAACAGGATCAAAACAATGGGATCCCAAAGCAAGTGATCTTAAATTTAAAATAACAGATTTAGAGGGTCATGATTTTCAAATTCATTACAAAGGAATTCCTCCTGATCTTTTTAAAGAAGGCCAAGGAGTTGTTGTTGAAGGTCGACTTATTGGCAATCCCGATGAAACTCAAAAAGAAAAGTTAATATCTGCAAATTTGCTTATGGTTAAACATAGTGAAGTTTATGATACAAAAAAAGATCACAAACAAATGAAAGAAGCTAAACTGCTAGATAGTATTTTAAAAGATCAAAATATTGATAAAAACCAAATAAAGTCATCTAAAACAGAGAATATAAATGCAAAAAAAGAATTTTAATAAAAAAAATTTAATTATATCAGGTTCTATTTTAATATTTTTTATGTCATTAATGATTTATGCTTTAAAACAAGACCCTAATTTTACACCTAGTCAATTAGTTGGAGAAAAAGCACCAATTATTTCTGCTCCCATTGCACAAGGTGGATCTTTTAATTCAGAAAATTCATTTAACAAAGGAAGATGGGTTGTTTTAAATTTTTGGTCCTCCTATTGTGTTGTCTGCAGAAGTGAAGCTCCAGAAATTGAAAATTTTTACCAAACAGTTACTTTAAATAGTACAACCAACCCAGACATTGTTAGTATAAATATTCAAGATGATAAAGAAGCAATTTCACAATGGCAAAGTAACTACGGCCAAACATTTCCTGTTGTCCAAGACACAAAAGGATTAATATCTATTCAATACGGAGTAACCGGAACTCCTGAAACTTTTTTTATTGATAAAAATTCTGTTGTGCGATACCGTATTGCAGGCCCCGTAAACAAAAATATAATTTTAAAGTTTATTGATTGGCTTGAAAAAAATCCAAATTCTAGCCAAGACGATGCCACAAAAGCTCTTATGAATATGAGAAACAATTCCTAATGTCTTTAGATGATCCAATATTTACAAAAATAAATGAATCTTTTACATGTTTAAATTGTCATTTTTCTGTTCCTCAAGCTCAAAGTACTTGTCGGGATCACTGCCCAAAATGCTTATTCAGCATACATGTAGATAACAACCCAGGGGATAGAGCATCTCAGTGTAAGGGTACTTTAAAACCTGTAGCTTGGTCTATGCATAAAAAGAAAGGCTATATGATTCATTATGTCTGCATGAAATGCTCTGAAGAAAAACGAAATAAATTTTTAGAAAATGACTCTTATTTTGCAGATGATTTTAATATTCTTTTAAAACTAAGCGGGGTAACAAAGGTAAAAACGTGAGAACAATTAAAATTAAAGAAGTAAAAAATTTTGTTATTATTTCTGATGTTCATTTAAGAGAACCTGAAAATCATATTACTCAATTATTCATAGAAACTCTTGATAAATTCATTTTAGAGAAAAAAAATAAAACATCTGAATTAGAAGCTATTTTTTTATTAGGTGATATTTTTGATTTTATAACAGTTTCAAAGAGTTTTTTTATAAAATTATGGGAAAATGTTTTTAATAAATTTCTTGAATTAAAATCTCTTGGAATTTCAATTTATTTTATTGAAGGAAACCACGATTTTGGTTTTGAACATTTTCATTCCAAAAAACTAGACAAATATTTTACAGATTATGGTGATTGCATTTTTGAATTTCAACATCAAAATTTTGGAAATGTTATTTTACGTCATGGTGATAATGTTGTTTGTTCTCCTACATACCATAAACCACGTGCTTTTTTTAAGTCTTATCTTTTTCAAAAAATAGCAAATTTATTTTTTAGTGGCTGGTTAATGCACTTTATATGCACAAAATATGCAAAAAGAAGTAGGAATAAAGGAGAATATAACGCTCTTCAATCCTCTTTTTTAAGATTTTGTATTACGGGTTACTTAAATGAATACCTGGAAATAAATAAAAAACAAATTGACACTCTTTTTATTGGACACATTCATGTTTTCATAGACTTAAATGTGAATGGAACAAAATTTATTGTAGGTCCAGACTGGTTTTCTGCTCCCAATTATATACATTGTAAGGCTGATGGAACATATAATAGATATTTCATTACAAATAAAATACCCTCCCACTTTGACTTTTAACCTTTTAAAATAAAAATTTCATTGAATAGAAAAAATAATAAATTAATTCATTTTTAATAAAATAGAACATAAATTACTAAGAAAAACTTATTAATTTATGTTCTATTTTTTATTCAATTTTTAATATATAATTAAGAAATAATATAGGAAAGGTTATTTCTGGTATGAAAAACATTTTTTCAGTTTTAAAAATGACTATTGTAATATTTATCTTATTTATTTCTTTCTTAAATAAAGTTCATGCGGAAGAAATATTTAACTTGTATACGGAAGATTATCCTCCTTATAATATGCCATTAGATGAAAAAACGGGGGACAATGCAAATGAAATAATTGGAAGCGCTACAGATACAATGAAAGAAATATTTAAACGCGCAAAAATAAAATATAGTATGGAATTACTACCATGGGCAAGGGCTTATAATTTTGCTTTAAAGAGAAAAAATACTGTGGTTTTTGCGGCATCAAGAACACCTGAAAGAGAAAATTTATTTAAATGGGTTGGTCCTATAGGTGAAAATAGCTGGGTATTTTTCTCATTAATAGATCCTAAAACAAAAAAACCTAAAATAAAAATAAATTCTATGGAAGAGGCAAAAAGTGTCCTCCCAATAAGTGATTTTTACAAAGCATAAATCCAGAATTAAATCTCCTTTTGAGGAGGAGATTTAAATGGAGATGGAAAATAGACTGTGTCC
>NZ_JBIPMD010000166.1:0-7677 GCF_044369315.1 Silvanigrella sp. | reverse complement strand
GATTACCTTAGAGATCTTCTTATTTATCAAAACCTTTGGATGCAAAACCCAAAAGATTGGTTACCTTGGAATTATCTTGATACTATCAACAAAATCAAAAACCACTCTCTATAAAAAATTTAATACCATTCATTGTGTTTGTAAAATGCACTTATTGGGAGGACACAGAGGGTTTCCCATGGGAAAGAGCTCAGATGCTTGTTAAAAATGGAGAATTTAATTCTCATTTTACAGTGAAAACGGATAAAAGAGAGGAATTCTTATTATTTCAAAATGGAAATACAATTTCAACCAGAATTGCTATAGCTTATTCAAAGAATAATAATTTAAAAGCCGAAGTTGAGAAAATAAATTCAATAGAAAGTTTTAAAAAATTTGAACTCATTTCATATATAGGTGATAATTGGATTGATACATATTTTAGTAAAGATAAAAATTTTAATATCGTAAAAATATCAAATTTAAACAGTGTTCTTGCAATGATAAATTCAAACAGAAAAGACATTCATATTACCGCAAATGACTTAGGTATTAAGTACATTATAAAAAAGAATAATTTGAATAATGTATTTATAAAAAATATCAATTTTGTAGAAGCTTCAGATATAGAATTTAAATTTTGCCTGCTTAAAAGTTATCCAAATTCAAAGGCATTAATGGCTGAAATTGAAAAAAATCTTACAATCGCAAAAAATTCGGGAATAATAGATAAAATTATTTCCAAATATCTATGAGAAAATATTTCTGTTGTCATTTTTAAAAGTGCTCTGCACTGAAGTCAGAAGACGTCTTATGATTTTTACAAAGGTTTGTAGTGCAGAGCACTTCTGCCTTTAGTGAAGACAAATGGCTTCTGAAAATGACAATAGTTATCAAAGTATAAATCATTTTTATAAATTTTGAGATACACCTATAAAAAAAAGCTTGAAAAATGTAATATTTTCAAGCTTTTTTTATACCGTAAAAATTAGCGGCGGATGCTTAACTCAGCAATGAGTTTTTGGTATCCAGCTTCGTTTTTACGTTTTAAGTAATCAAGAAGACTACGGCGTTGGCTAACTAAAGCTAACAAACCACGACGACCTGCATAATCTTTAGCATGTACGCGAAAGTGTTCTGTTAATTGATTGATACGAGTTGTTAGAAGAGCTATTTGAACTTCTGAAGAGCCTGTATCTGATTCGTGTGTACGAAATTTTGCTATGATTTCTGCGCGTTGTTCAACAGTAATTTGCATGGTAAATCCTTTCTGGGCATTATCCCAAGTATTTAAATATACAGGAAGAACCAGTATTAGCACCCATGCGAAGTATGCTTAAAACCGATTGTTTCCTAAAAAAGCAATTAAGCTCAGCATGCTCACTAACATTTCAACAATAGGAAGGCAATTAAAAATGTCTTTTAGCCTAAAAAAAGGATTTACATTTGGAGGTTGGCTTCCTCATTTATTCCCAAATATGGAAAATATTTATCCCCCACCGGAAGCCTGTATTTCTCACAGTGATGAATACTGGCTCTTTCATACCTTTCTTGAAAGTATGAAAAATGCAAGTATTTCAAATCCGAATCCTTCTGTTGGCTGTCTCATTGTTAAAAATAATAATATCATTTCAAATGGTTGTACTGAGTCCTGGGGCAATAAACATGCGGAACGAGTTGCTTTTCAAAATGCATCCGATGACGATCTAGAAAATAGTAGTATTTATATTACCTTAGAGCCTTGCACCCACCAGGGAAGACAACCTCCTTGTAGCGATCTTTTTAAAAATAAAAATATTGGAAAAGTGGTTGTTGGCTGCATTGACCCTAATCCCGTTGTTTCAAATCAAGGAATTCAGTCCTTGATAAATTTAGGAATTGGACAATCCAATTTTTTTCTTTCAAATGAAATAAAAGCTTGGAATTATCCTTTTTTTATTCAGCAGCAAAAAAATAAATTATTTATTGCTTTAAAATGGGCTCAATCTCTTGATGGCTGTCTTGCCGATGACAATAATGGCTGGCAGTGGATTTCGGGTGAGCAATCTCGAACATATGCACATTGGCTTAGACAAAAATACGATGCCATTATGGTTGGGATTGGAACGATTTTAAACGATTTTCCTTCATTAGATATTAGAAATTTAAATCATATCAATAAAAGAAATCCTCTTAAAATTATTTATGATCCCGAAGGAAAATTATTTTCATGCAATGAAGAACAACAACAAAAACTCCTCCAAAAAACATTACAAAAAGGCTCTCACAAAATTTTTATCATTGATAAAAATATTTTTGAAAGTTATCGAAATTCAAAAAAAATATCTCATTGGCAAAAAAATCTTTTAGAAAATAGCGAAATTGAATTTATTACCAATAAGGGACAAAATAAGCTTCATACAGCTGAGTCTATTTTAGAATGTTTAAACGATAATAATTCTAAAATTTTGAATATTTTAGGAAGGCCTTTACAAAGTATCATGATAGAAGGTGGTCATAGATTATTAAGTTCGTTTATCCAAGAAAATCATTTTGATATTATGCATATTTTTACTGCCCCATTTTTTTTGGGTGGAGAAAAACATAAACTCTTTTCAAAAACAAAACGTTCTTATCAAAACTATTCCATAAAAGAGGTTAAAAATGAAATAAGATATCACATTGCAGCACAAGCTCTTTTAGGTGAAGATAATTTATTAGAGATCATCAAAAAATAATTAGCCAATTAAAAAAGAGAGTAACTTGTATTTATGAGTCTGTAACATTTTGCTGGCCTATGAAAAATAATGGGGGCGATAAAATCGGTTGCTATTACTTTATTTAATAATTTATTTCCTTCTATACGAACTTTATTATTCGATATTTTAGAGCACACTCGAACACAAATCCCCTCACTAAGCTCTATGGCACAAACGACTTTATTTAAGCTATCAATTTGTGATAGTTTACGCCAAATAAAACCGACGTAATCCCCATAATTATAAAAAGGACTATTCATATTATCTTCAATAGTAATAATTTCAGAATCTTTATATCTTGCTTTAAATAATAAAATATCGGAACAAGCTTTAGACTCTTGATCATCAAACTCATAAAATATTTTAGAACAAATTTCTTCGCTAATTGGAAAATCACCAATGCCATCAAAAAACCAAGTCTCAGGCACATTCACGCCTTCAGAAATAAAAGCTTCATATATTTTTTGACCTGTTACTTTTGATTTGATTACAGGACTTTCTTCATATTGTTTAATTGAATTTGATAAAATATTATATTTAGTTGAGAAGTATTTTTTTGTTTTATTTAAAATGCCTACTCTTATAGAATAAGCACGCAAGCCAGCTGATTGTGTTAATAACCTTTTAATATCGGACATTTTATATTCCCTTTGTTATTAGCAATATCAATTAGATATTTCTTTACAACATCAAGAAGAGCAAATTCAAATAATTGAAACCATTGCCCCTGTTTTGAATGAGGGTTAAAATCAACATCAAAAATAAAATCTCTTTTTTCTAACCCATAAACACAAACAAAACAATAATTTCGGTTAATTTGGATTGTTCGATACATTCCATTATGGACATTAAAATTTTTACTTCTTTCTTCATTAAGCAACACACCAACCCTAACGTTACTATTAAACATTTTTATTTGACTTAATTCAATTTCTTTAAAGTGAAATGTTTGTTTTCTTGTGTACTTAAATTGATTGATAAAAGGATCTATTTTAAAAATATCTAACAAAAGATAGTGATCTGTCAAACCTGTTAAGTCACTACCTAAGTTTATGCACTGTGTGGTAAAAAGGTCTATTATATTTGCATCAATGTAATTAAAAAACCTATCTGCTTTATATGTTCGTATTACTTTTTTTAATTCAGACTTTAGATATTCATTTCTAAGGTGAATATATATTCTTTTTGAATTTTCCATGGATAAGCCTCAGGAGAAAATCTAAACTAATTTGTTATAGCCTTCAAAGAACAATGATACTGGTAATTTATAGAAATACCTTTTATACTCATATAGCAAACCAAATAGGAACAGCATAGAGTACTAAAATCATTTTGATGTGCTCCTCTACATTTTGAATTATTAAGGCAATTTGTTACGTCCCTAGAAAAAACACCAAAGTGATTTAAAATGCTCGAAAAAAGAGAATTTAGTTTTTCTATGAAAAGAAAAATAACTTTAAAAATTTCATTATCTAGAAAAAACAATTTCAACTGGTGCTCTTTAAAGAAACAAATTTTTTTCGATCGATCTATTGAAAACAATTTATCGTTCAAAAATTGACTACCATAATTTATTTTAAAAAACAGATTAAACTTTAAACAATCATTTTCTAAACTTTCAAAATATCTATTTTTTTCTTTATCCATATGAATATCTTTTAAAATTCCTTCATTACCAAAAAAAATAAAAAGAAAGGTCTTTATAATACAAGTTGATACATTTTTACAATCAATCCTATCTAAAAAACTTGAAAGAGCAGAGGATATCTTACATTTATATAAGCACATGTAAATAAAGTAATTTTTAATTTAAATTATTTTAATATACTGTAATTATTTTATTATTTTTTTTGATGCCATACTCATTGAGTGTATTGATAAAACGGAATAGGTTTATAGCAACGAATTTAAAGCTCTTGCATATAGATGCTTTCATTCAATAAAAATGGTTTTTTTGAGGAGATTTTCATGGACGGAAATTTTGTCAACCATCAGTCTGTTGTGTCTGAGATTATTAACAAAGATTTTTTTTATCCGGAAACTTTTGCATTTTCTAAGTTATCACCACTACTGATTAGATTTTTAAATCAATTAAAAAAATCTGGCAAATCGATTAATACAATTAGCGCATATAGAAATGACTTATCATTATTTTGTGAGTTTTTAATAGAGAAACAAATTAGTCCTGATAATTATTCTTATCCTGCTCAAGAAAATTGGCTTCATTTTTTAAAAGAAAATGGAAGACATTCTCAATCTAGCATGCGCCGCGCACAAATGAGTGTTCGCACTTTTATTCACTTTTTAGTATCTGAAAAAATAATAACCAATTCACCTTTTTTAGATATTAAATCACCAAAACAACCAGCTCCTGCTTTATTAACAGTCACTCATGAAAAATATTTAAGCCTTTGCAGAACGCTAAAACAACTAGCTATAAACAAAGATGAAAAAGCAATTCGTAATTGGACACTTATCTTAATTTTAGGTGAGTGTGGATTAAAAGCTTCAGAAGCATCTAACTTAACATGGGGAGACGTTTGGCCTGAATTAGAAGACCCAACATCAGAAAATTCAATTGCAGGATGCTTAAAAGTTACTGGAAATAATGAAAGACTTGTTCCTTATAATCTTGAAGTTTCCAGAGCATTAAATATGCTTAAAGAAACTAGAGAACAAATGTCTTTATCAACATCCCTCGATTCAAAATTATTTTTTGGTTACTTAAATGTAAGTAGAAAAACAAGAACTAATTTCTTGCACAGACATGGAATTAAATTTGTTATTTATGAAGTATGTACAGAAATTTTAGGAATTCCATACAACTCAGAAAGTTTAAGAAACCACGCTATTCTAAGATGGTTGTCTAAAGGAATGGATAATGAAAAAGTAGCTAATTTAGCTGGTTACTCTTCATTAAACTCACTTGAGCGTTTCTTAAATAGCAAAGAAAGAAAAAAAGTAAGTACAAGAAAAACAAAATCCACTAAATAAAATCTTAGTAGATTTTCATTCTCAAAAGATTAAAGTTTTTCGCAAGAATAAGGATATAAAATTGCGGTTAACTTTAATTTTTTTATTTGAAGGTCTCAAATGACGAAATCTTTGCGCATTGTTTCTTTAGTTCCAAGTTTAACAGAAAGCCTTTGTGATCTTGGACTTCAAAGTTATATTGTAGGATGTACAAATTATTGTATTTCTCCAAAAAGCTTACGAAAAACATCGACCTCAATTGGGGGAACGAAAGATCCTAATATTCAAAAAATAATTTCTTTAAAACCAACTCATGTTGTCATAAATGAAGAAGAAAATACGGATCAAATCAGAAAAGAAATTTATGAAAATGAGCATTTTAAAAACTGCCAAATTATAGATTCTTTCCCTAAAACAGCACTCGATTCCATTGCACTTATAAAGGAACTTGGAAACATTTTTGAATGCCAATCTTTTGTAAATTCATGGGCAAAAGAAACAGAAGAATTATTATTAAAATGTAAACCTGAAGAAAATAATATTATTGAATGTTTTTATTTTATATGGCGGAACCCCTGGATGGTTGCCGGAGATAAAACATATATCTCTGAAATGCTAAAACTTGTTGGTTTTCAAAATTTAATTTTAACCTCAAATGAGTTAAATAAACGCTACCCAATTTTAAATGAAACCGATCCCATTTTAAAAAAAGGTAAAATTTTATTTTTTAGTACCGAACCCTATCCCTTTAAAAAAAGACATATTGACGAATTTCTGCAAAAAGCTAATTTAGAAAATGTCCATTATTTAATAGCAGATGGTCAAAATTTAAGTTGGTATGGTACAAGAACTTTAAAAGCGTTAAGTTACTTAATTAGCTTAAAACAACAAGCTTCTCGTTTATTATTATAGTTTTAAAGGTGAAAAGAATGATAACTCCACAAATCAAAAATATATTTCGTAACATGTTAGTATTAAATACAATTCTATTTTCACAAGCAGCCTTTGCCGCTACGGAAGTGAAATACAAAGTTTTAAAATGTCATGATGGGGATACCTGCCAAGTATTAAGTTCTGACAATATGAAACTGAAAATTCGACTCATAGGAATTGATGCCCCAGAAGTAACTAATAGAAAAAATAAAGTAAATCAGCCTTACGGTCTAGAGAGTAAAGATTTTATTAATAATTTAATCAAAGGAAAGTCTGTTACATTAAAAAATTATGCTACCGATCCTTTTGGACGTTCTCTTTCTGAAATCTTTCTTGAAAAATTAAATGTCAATTTAAAAATGGTAGATTCTGGTATGGCAGAAGTTTATAAAGGAAAAATGGATAAAAATTTCGATGTCACTCCTTATCTCGAAGCCGAAAAAAAAAGCGAAAAAAGAAAAAATAGGTATATGGTCTTTGCCTAATTACCAAAGCCCAAAAGATTTTAGAGTTACTCATAAAAACTGAAATAAATTTAAAGTAAATTAAAATGAATATCCAAAAAAAATTAGAAAATGTCATTTGCAAAGAAGGAAAATTTATTGGAGCGACGGGACTCTCCTTTACAATTCAATCTCCACTTGTGAATAAAGGAAAACCTTACACTTATCATGTTGGTTTACAAAGTTTAGAGGGCGCTCCCGTAACTCATGAAAGTTTATTTCAAATAGGAAGCGCTTCAAAAACTTTTTTATCTGTAGTCATGCTACAACTTGAAACCGAAGGAAAAATTTCTTTAGAAGATTCCATTTCAAAATTTTTTCCTCATGATTATCCTTTATGGCATGAAATTAAAATAAAACAATTATTAAATATGACCTCTGGAATTCCCAATTTTACGAATGACGGAACCGAAATTTCAATTAAAAATTTTGGTAGGTAGAGACATGACTTTTATTTCCTTTCAAATAAAGTAATTCATTGCCATGAAACCCCTGCAGAACCGGACTTGTAGTTTTCCCACATCCGGCTCCCAGAGATGATATTCATTGCG
>NZ_JBIPMD010000165.1:0-7720 GCF_044369315.1 Silvanigrella sp. | reverse complement strand
CGAATTCGTGCTCATTCTGCCCTTGATTATCATGCACCTTTAGAATATGAAGAAAATTATGAAATTTAATAGTCCACTTTTCGGGGATCATACCATTCTATCCATAGCATCTATGTGGAAACAAGCTCTTGGAGTGAATGCAACATTAGAAAATCAAGAATGGAAAGTGTTTTTAAAATCGAGACAAAATGGAAAGTTTCAGGTGGCTTGGGATCGATGGATAGCAGATTACAATGATGTTAATTCATTTTCTGATTTGTTACGTTCAGGTAGTCAAATGAATAATGCAAAATATAAAAATACAAATTATGATACCTTATTAAAAAAAGCTTCCATGGAAGTAGATTTAAAAAAGAGACAAAAAATACTTGAAAAGGCTTCCAGTGTTTTAATGAATGACTATCCCATTTTGCCATTGTACTCTGCCGTTACAACACATTTGGTTAAAAAATATGTTGGAGGATATTCTGGCAAAAATCCATTAGATCATACAAGTACTTTTGATCTTTATATTAAAGAACATTAATAATATATGTACTAAATAAATATGAAAATAAAAGTTAGTATGTGTCTTATACATTAAGTAAAATAGAACTTCACCATATACTTATAAAAGGTCAGTTCAAAACACTTCACAATAAACCTATTTGTGAGCAATTTATCTCTTGCGGGATATTCACGCATAGAAAACAAAGATTAGCTTGATTTATCTAAATAAGTTTTACTTAATTTATTTCTGCGACATAATCAAAAAGAGCGGATAAAAATAACCGCTCTTTTTCTTTGTTACCTAAACCAAATTAGCTTTTACGACCACCAAAAATCTGTAACAAACTTATAAATAAGTTAATGAAATTTAGGTACATAGTTAATGCACCAAATATCATAAATTTACTTAATGCAGGCGAGTTTCCAGCACCATCAAAAGCAAGTTGATAAGCCCCTTCACGAATACGTTGCGAATCGTAAGCAGTTAAACCTGAAAACACCAAGATTCCAGCCCAACCAGCGAAAGAACGCAGAATTTCACTATGAATAAACATATTGATAATATATGCGCCTAATATCATAATTACGCCCATAAATAAAAATGTTTTCATGAAACCTAAGTTTTTCTTTGTTACCGCGCCAAAAACAGCAAGGCCCGCAAAACCAACTGCCGCAATTGCAAATAAAGCAATCACATTCCCAATAGGATAAACTCCCATTATCATGGCAAAGGTAACACCTGTTATGGAAGCATAAAGTAAGAACATGAATTTCAATGCAGAAGCACTTAGCTTTTCAGCTGCAAAACTCATTGCCAATACAAGACCAATTTGTACTGCAAAAACACCATATATTGCAAAACGACCCAAACTTGCTATGGCTTGAAGTCCACCTGTTTGAATAATAACGAGGCCCATAATGGCACTAAGAAGAACACCAAAGGACATCCATCCATAGACACCAGCTATGGTTTTGCTTGCTGTGGATTGAGCTATGGCATTTTTACCCGCATTTTCCATCCAATTTGAATTATTTTGAAAACGATTAAAACTCATTTTTACTTCCTTTCCTTTGAAAGTAGATAGGTACAAATATTACATGTACTCTACTAAAGTTAAACGAAATCATTGAAATGACAAGAGGGCTTTTTCAAGCTTCCATACCTTCATCACCAACACCCCTATCCAGATTTCGGTCCATTTCATATTTTGGATCATAACTACTTGTTATTTCGTGAGAAAACCCAGTAAAACGAATAAAATCTTTTGGTGTCCGTGAAGCATAATCTGTTAAAATTTCTCGAGCTTGTGTTAAATCTTCTACTCTATTTAATAAATCACGAACCCCTTTGCTTGAAGGAAACCCTTTTGTGTACCAAAGCAAATGTTTACGAGCTAAAATAGCAGCCAATTTTGTTTTGCCATAATGCTCTTCTTGATAGCTAATGTGTCTCATAACAACATCAAACCATTCTTCAAATGTAGGTGACAAAGATGATCCTGCTAAAATTTCAGAAAAAATCCAAGGGTTTCCTAATGCTCCACGACTTACCATCACCGCATCGCATCCGGTCTCATTTTGCATTTTAATTGCTGAAGAATAACAAAAAATATCACCATTCCCTACTTTAACTACATTTTGACTTAAGTTTTGAGCAACTGACATCGCAGTTTTAATCCCCAATAAATCACAGGGAGTGGAATAGCTTTCAGAACGGGTTCTTCCGTGCACGGTGAACATGTCTACATTTGCGTTAATCACTCGTTCTGTCGTATTTTCAACATTTACGTTTTCACGGGTGTAACCTAGTCGGTATTTAGCAGAAAGAGGGCGTTTGGTAGATGCACGAGAAGATAAAACGGTTTCTGTAATGCGCTCTGGATCTTTTAATATGGCACTCCCACAACCTGCTCCTACCACTTTACGAACAGGACATCCCATATTTATATCAATCGTATCAAATCCTTGAGCATCTAAAACAGAAACAGCATGAGCCACTTGACTCGCTACAGGACCCGTTACTTGAACACCAAGAACAGATTCGCTTTTATGTCTCGCCATCATTTCAAAGGTTCGTTTATTTTTATAAGCAATAGCTGTGGCAGAAAGCATTTCTACGTATGTTAATCCAGCACCTAATTCTTGGCATATTCTACGAAAAGGTATGTCGGAAACCCCTGCAAGGGGTGCTAAAAAAACTCTATTTTTAATTTCTAGATCGCCAATCATGATGGCTTGGTTAAAAAAACTCATTCTTTTATTGCCTTGTCTTTAATAAGCTGTCCACAAGCAGCTTGAATGTCTCTGCCTTTTGAAAGACGAACAGTTGCTACCATGCCTGCTTTTTTTAATTCTTGTTGAAATGCGTAAACCCTTCCTAAGTCGGGTCTTCTAAAAGAAGCGCCTTCATGCTCATTTAAAGGTATTAAATTAATTTTAACAGAAACTTCCTTTAATAAAGAAACAAGCGCTTCCGCGTGTTCCTTTGAATCATTAATACCACGAAGTAACGTATATTGAATCATAAATGAACGACGGGACCCATTTTTTGAATGTTCTTTGATAGTACGAATAACTTCGGTTATGGGGTGCTTTATGTTAACAGGCATGATTTTGCTTCTTTCCGATTCAAACGGAGAGTGCAAAGATAAGGCAACAGCGACTTTTGTTTTTTCTAATACCTGATTTAAAGCTGGCATTAAACCAACAGTACTTATTGTTACTTTATTTGGGGAAAAATTTAGCCCCAGATTATCGCAAAAAATATGAGTACTTTCTATTACATTATCTATATTATCAAGAGGCTCTCCCATGCCCATGTAAACGATATTTGTTACTTGTTTATAGGATGAAACTTGAAAATTAGGGTTTTCTGCTTTCCATTTTTCAGCCAAAATGACTTGGCCAACAATTTCTTCTGTTGTGAGACTTCGTAACAATCCCATACGACCCGTTTGACAAAAGCGGCAGGCTTGAGCACAACCAACTTGGGTTGAAATACACTGAGTGAGTCTTCCTCTTTCAGGTATCAACACACTTTCGACAAGCCTACCATCGCTTTTTAAACGCATTGCGAATTTAACAGAACCATCGTGTGTACTAGATTGCAGTTCATGTATTTCCAATGGGATATTGAGATCATACTGATTTAAAAACCATTTTTTAACTTCTTCGCTTAGGCCTTCAAAATCTACTTCTTGAATAGGATTTTGCTTATAAATTTTACGAAAAAGTTGCTCTGCTCTTAACTTCGATTTTAATTCGCCAAAAGTATTGGCAATTTGATCTGCAAGGTTGCTTCGATTTTGACCAAAAAAGGATTTCATTTCAATTTATTCCCATCATCACTTCACCAAAATGGTGATTCTTTATCAAACAAAGTATAAAGGACTGGTCAAGAGGTTTTTGCCTAAATTAGATATTCTTGATAACTTAATCTTGAATTCTAATTTTACAGGAGATAATGCATGCATTTAGAAAGTGATGTAAAAATGAATAAAAAATCGGAACAATCTAGTCCTATTTCATCTGAGCTTTTGCATGAACATCAATTAGATTTCGAAAGAATTTCAATTCATCACTCACGAATTCTTCAAGCATTAAATAAACAAATAAACACCACAATTCCTGTTATGGGAGCCTGTACAACAAGCAATGGTGGTATTTTATCATGGAAACAAATTACAAGAATACTATCTTCAACTTATCATCCTATGTTACGTAAATTCCAAAAAAGCTCAATGAGTTATTGGAGAAATAATCATTTAGTAACATGCATTCCTGCTGCAGGAGCTGCTTCCCGATTTTTTAGTGACTTACAAAAATTCACCATAATTATAGAAAATAAAATTCTTGAATTTAAAGAATTATTCGAAGTATTTAATCGCGATAAAAAAATTAAAAATATTTCTTTTGAAAAACGAAAATCGATACAAGAAATCTTAATAAATCATAAAATATCTCCAGAGCTATCTTCTTTATTTGAACAATTAGAAGATCAAGAATCACCAAATATAAAAAATTTATGCAATTCTTTTTATCATTTTTTAAGTGAGACACTTTATAAAGGAACATCATCTGTTATAAAGATGGATTATAAAAAAAATATAAACAAAGATTCTACTTCTTTTTTTAATTCAGAAAATTATTTAAGAACACCTTGGAATTATTCAAACTTAAATAATAAAATAAAAAAATACACATCCAGTAATCAAAATCCAAAAAATGAGGGAAATAGCGATCATTGGATGGAGAGAATCAACCCTCAGTCAAATATTCATAAAAAAGATCAAATAGAATCCGAAAAAAATCATATTTATATTGGAAATCATGAAGAAAGTATACTTAAAGCATATGCAGTTAGTTGTATTTTATTAAGCCAATATGGTTCACTTCCAAAAGCCTTAGTACCTACAACAAACGAAGGAGATTCTTTTTTAATGCTTAAACTTTCTGAGCAAATAAAATTATTGCCTTGTTTAGGAAATGTTCTGGTTGTTCCTACGAATATGAAAAAAGAATTCGAAAATCAAATTCAAACTTTATCTTCACAAATTCAAGAAAGCACAATGGATATTTTTACTTTACGTAACAGTCCTTTTGCCCCGGAATGGTTAAAAAATAATAGAAGAAGTTCTGGAAAATGGTTTATTTTAGAACAAGGGAGAGCCCTTTCTACAATTCGTTTTAATATGGATGGAACTCCATTTAAAGATGAAGACGGAAAATACACCCCTGTTTCTGCAGGGCATGGGGAGCTTATCCATCTTTTTGATAAAATTGCCGATGAATTTCCTTCTGCAGAATGCTTACATATTCGAAATATCGACAACGTGATTGGAACATCAAATGATCGCTCAGATGAACTTAATGTTCCCGCTGAAGCTTTTCGCATTGTGCGAGATTGTATCGAATATTTAAGAGCCAAAATTGAAGATTTATTATTTTCCGAAGAAAAAAGTAAAAAATCGTTAAGAATAGTTGATAATATATCCCTTCAAGTTTTAAATTATTTATCCCAATTTATTGATAATAATCTTGCTCAAGAAGGTTTAAAAATTTGTTACGATAATAGAAATCATTTTATTGGAATTCCATTTCAAGCATTTCATAAAATCATTGGTAATTTATTTCACTGGCAACCGCTTTCCTCATCCTTAAATGAATTAGAGTCTTGGGAACAAACTTTAACTTGGATGGAACAACCTATCTCTATTTTTGGGGTCGTAAGAAAAGAAGTGGCAGATATTGGAGGCGGTCCTATTTTTGCCGAACTCCCTGATGGGACAAAAATTAAATTATGTATTGAAATGCCGCATACAAGTGAAGAAGATTCAAATGAATATTTTGGATCGAGAGGCAAATCAACTCATTTTAACCCTGTTCTTGCTTTTTTCGAACTCAGAACGAACAAAAGATCATTTGAAAAAGAAAACTCTATAGGAAAAAAAGTATTTTATTCTAAACTTTTTGACGAACGCTTTTGGTTATTAACAAAGAGGGAATACAAAGGAATACCTGTATGTTATCATGAGACAGTACTTCATGAACTTATTGGAAATTCAGCAACTACAAACTTAATTTTCATTGAAGTTCCTCGTACACTTTTTAGACCTCATAAATCTTTTTTTGATTCCTTAGGAAATGACAGGCGCTCATATGGTTTTGACGAAACTTTGGCAACTTCCGAAACAAGAAACTTTTAATATTGAGCCGCCAAATGAAAAACAAGGTAGACTTTTTTTTACAGAATTAAAAAAACAATTAGAAAAAGATATTATTTTTTTACGTAGCCAAAAGGATCTCGGAAAAGAATTATTTTTTACTCAACTTAAAATATCTTTTGGAGATTTATCTTCGGAAATAAATTTAAAAAATAAAGACACCATTGAAAATAAAAACTATTTATTTCTTTATATACCCGGAGAAGCAGGCTTTTTAATTGAACCAAATTTAAAAATAGATACTTTATATTTATATAGAGCAACAAAAGTTTTACAACAATTAGACTCAGGAAACTTAGAATCACCAAGAATACCTATGTTTATTTTAAAAAGTGGTATCATTGAGGAATTTAAGTTACTTGATGAAAATTATGTCCGTGTAAAAGAAAATAATAAAACGCTTTCAGTAAAACAAATGAGCGAAATGTTATTACTTTTGGCGGATTCGTTGGAATAATATTTTAGAATTTTCTCCAAACCTAACTCCAAGATATATCGATAATAAAACACAAATCATACCCATAAAGGTGTAAATTTGAATAGGCTCATTTAAAAATAGAATTGCTAAAATAGCTGAACTAATAGGTATTACTCCCGTCATTAAGGCTGCAGTATTGGAATCAATTTTTGAAATACCGCGATTATAAAATACGTAAAATAAAGCACCACTAAAAAGGCCTACAAAAAAACTAAACAACCAGATATTAGAATCAAGTGCAAATATATTTACTTCATTTAAGCTATAAATGGCAAATGGTAAACAAAAAAGTCCATTAAATAAATTAATTAATAAACCTGAAATAACAGGTGATACCTTAATTTTTATCATTTTAGCAAAAATGGTAAATAAAGCTTCAGGAATCATTGCTAAAAATACGATAAAATTCCCTAACCAGATTTTTGAAGAATCAAAATTTATTGAACTAATATTATGAGTTGGTTTACTTAAATTTAATATTAAAACTCCAAGTACAACAAGAAAAATACAAAATACATGAATTTGTTTTAATGGCTGTTTTAAAAAGAAAAATGAAAATAGGACAATTATAGTAGGTATTGAGCTACTAATAATTCCAACAGATGTTGCTGTTGTCTTATCCAAGCCAAACATATATATAAAATTAAAAAAAACACCTCCAGACAAAGCCATTAATAAATAAATAAACCAATCTTTTTTAGAAAACTTTTCATCTGTCATGTAAAACTGAAATTTAGATTTCATAAATAAGGAAACGACTAAAAGAATAAGTACACCAAAAATATATCTAAGCTCTAATAAAAGCATAAGAGGTGCTTTTTCAATAAGATATTTATTTAAAATAATATTTACACCAACAAACGAATTGGCTATTGTCATCTCAGTGACACCGATCAAATAATTATGCCAGTTAAGAGTTGAGAAAAGCATTCTGAGGATTGAAGAAATAGCTCCAATTTGTTAGTTAATTGTTGCTTAAAACAAAGTAACAAAGGAGCTTCCAATGGATTGGCAGAACCAACTCATTACC
>NZ_JBIPMD010000164.1:0-7747 GCF_044369315.1 Silvanigrella sp. | reverse complement strand
ACAAAACCCAAAAGATTGGTTGCCTTGGAATTATCTCGATACCATCAACAAAATCAAAAACCACTCTCTATAAAAAATTTACTAGCATTCATTTTGTTTGTAAAATGCACTTATTGGTAGGACACATATCGATCTTATTTGGATTAAACGAATATCGAATTTAATTGAAGAATCAAAACAAGTTAACAAAGCTGTTACTCTGTGTTTAGATGCAATTTATGATGAATCCGGTAAATTAATTCCTGAATTTATTCAAATGTATATTCCAAATACATGGGGAGCTCATGCTGTAAAACAATTTCCTAAAACTTTATTACACGGAGCTTCTATTCACCCTTATCGAAAAGATGCAATTCAAGAATTAGAAACATGTTTAAAAAATAAAGCATTTTTAATTAAATGGTTACCATCCATGATGGGTATTGACCCAGAAAATAAATTATGTGTTCCCTTTTATGAAGCTCTAAAACATTATAAAATTCCTCTTTTAAGTCATACAGATAATGAATATACATTTGCTGAACCTAAAAAAGGTTGGCTAAAAAACAATCATATTTTAAAATTAAAAAAAGCATTAGACATTGGTGTTGTTGTTATTGCAGCCCATGCTGGTACCCCATCACAAATGCATGAGGCCGAAGAGCTTGCTTCTCAGTATGAAAACTTTTTTTTAGACACTTCCGGTTTGTTTAACCCGACTCGGGCTAGGGCGTCCTTAAAGCTCTTTGAAAAATCTCAAACAGGTATTTTGGGAGATCGCCTTCTGTTTGCCACCGATTGGCCTGTCCCTTCTTTTCCTGTATTTCTTATTGATAAAATTGGGCTTTCTTCTTATAAAGAAATCTCCTCTATTAAAAATCCTTTTTTAAAAGATCTGCGAATCAAAGAAAAATTAGGCTTTCATATTCAGAGGTTTAAAAAAAACCAAGAAACCTTATTGACATTACTTGGTAGGTCGCATACTGAAATAAACCTAACTTGATGTTACTTGCGGGTGCTTAGCTCAGTTGGTTAGAGCGTCGCCCTTACAAGGCGAGGGTCTGGGGTTCGAGTCCCTAAGCACCCACCATTTTATGGTTTTCCCAAGAAACAAAAGTTAAAATGAAATCCAATTTGAGGGTGCTTAGCTCAGTTGGTTAGAGCGTCGCCCTTACAAGGCGAGGGTCTGGGGTTCGAGTCCCTAAGCACCCACCATCCTATTTTTAATTCATAATTAATCTTATAAAAATAAATATTTCAGTTCCGCTTTCTGCTTTTTGTTTTACCTATTATAAAATATCCTAGGGAGACATTCAAAAATAGATTTTAGCTATTTTTATAGGAATTTTTTCTCCTTACCGATAAAAGAAAACAGAAAATTGAAAAGTTTTTTTGTATGAAAAATAAGGAATTTTATGACAACGGAACAACTCTTAAAAATAAATGGCGGCCAAAAGCTTGCTGGCGGTAAGGTATCTATTGCAGGCAGCAGTAATCAGGTAACAAAATGCATTATTGCTTCTTTATTAACGAATGAGCATGTTTTAATTAAAAATGCTCCTGCAGTTAATGAAAGAAAAATTGCTGAAGAGTTATTTGCCCATCTTGGAGGAGAAGTTGAATACGTTGATGAACATACTGTTAGATTATGCGCTAACGGTATCACCAAAAACTCCATATCACGCGAAATTTGTCAAAAAAATAGAATTTCCATTTTAGCAGTTGGCGCTTTGTTACATCGATTCGGCAGCGCTTATATTTACGGCACCCTTGGTGGCGATAAAATAGGGAAAAGGCCCGTTGATTTTCATATCAAAGGTCTTCAAGAAATGGGTGCTCATGTTGAATTAGATGGCGATCTTTATGATATTTTTGTTGATGGACAGGGCCTTCAAGGAGCCCACATCATTTTACCCTTTCCAAGTGTTATGACTACTGAAAATCTAATCATTGCAGCAACGCTAGCAAAAGGCCGAACCATTATCGAAAATGCAGCTATTGAACCCGAAGTAACAGAGCTCGTAAAAATGTTACAAAAAATGGGTGCAGATATCACAATAAATGCAAATAGAACTTATGTAATTCGAGGAGTTCCTCGCTTAAAAGGCTGCGAACTTCGAGTTATGCCCGACAGAAACCAGGCTGTTAGTTTTGCCTGCGCAGCCTTGGCTACTGGCGGAAATGTTTTATTAGAAAAAATTCCGCATGATCCTTTATATAGTTTTCTAAATTACATCCAAAGAATGGGTGCAGAATTTAGAGTAAACTCAGAAGGAATTTACGTATCCAGTCCAAAAGGAAAAAGACTCAAACACAGCCATATTGAAGTCGAGGTACATCCTGGCTTTATGACGGACTGGCAACAACCTTTTATGATTTTATTTACACAGGCTGATGGCATTAGCATTTTACATGAAACTATTTTTGAGGACAGGCTTAGTTATACGCGTTACTTAAATAGCATGGGCGCAAATATTAATTTATTTTCCACATGTCTCGGTGAAGCTCCTTGCCGATTTAAAAATAAAAATCATATTCACTCCGCTATTATTCATGGACCAACTAATTTAGTTGGAGGTAACTTTAAAATGCCAACAGATATACGTGCTGGAATGTGTTTAGTTATTGCAGGACTTGTTGCATCAGGAACAACATTATTATCAAATATACATGAATTACAAAGAAAGTATGATAATATTGTTGAAAAACTAACTCAAATGGGTGGAGATGTATCAATCATTAAAGGACAAATATAAATATTTATATTATTTTTTTTCTGGATTTGAATTTCTTTTTATTATTTTAATACCTTTTTTCTCTTTTGGAACGGTCTCATCTGTAGGTTGTTTTCCTTGTAAAAGTTCTTTTGCAACAGTAGTGGAGTCAACAGATGCTTGCGAGGCTGCATTTGTTTCCTGTTTTATCTTTTGATAAATTTCTTCCCTATGCACAACAGTAGATCTGTCCGCTTCAATGCCTAAGCGAACCTGTTTTCCTTTAATTGCCATAACAATAATTTTAATATTATCGCCAATTGCAATAACGTCGCCAACTTTACGCGTTAAAACCAACACGATGCAGACCCTCCATGGCCAGCCAAGCTCTAACCAAGAGACTTGTTTGAATTTATAAACCCATTATAGCTAATTCCTACATTATGGTATATCAAAATAAAAGCCGTGTGCTAAAGTTTTGTCGCAATGAAAATAAAGTCTATACTATTTAGTTTGAAATTGGAGAAAGACTTACAAATTAGAATATCTGTGATACTAATTACAGGGACAATGCCTGGAAATCATTTTTTTTCAGGTTAATTCATATTTTTTCCTGAAGCAGGAGTCTTAAGGTGATTCGTTTGTTACGAAATCTTGCACTAGATAATGATGCATCAAAATCAAATATTATAAATCCTAAAAGAAGTTCAGAAAATACTTTATTTGAAGAAACATCTTACAAAGCAATTAAAATAGCACAAAGAAGCAAATGGACTTTAATTGGCTTAATTGCTTCTGTAGCAATCGTAGGTTTAGGCTTTTTAATTTATAATCAAGCAATGACTTCTAAAAATCAAAAACTATCAAAAGAATATTCATTAATTGAAGAGGTTTTTAATAAAGAAAGTCTTGATTATCAAAAGAAACTTGAATTGTTTAAAGGAAATGCTCCTAAAGACTTCTCTCCCGATTACACAAAAAGTATGGAACAATTTTCTCAATTTTCTAAAAAATATGACTCAGAAGCAATCGGCTGGCAGGCTGCAATAAAAGCTGCTTCTTATTATATTTCAAAAGGATTAAATGATAAAGCAAAAGAAATTTTAGAGCCTATTGTTGTTAATACTGGAAAATATCCCATTCTTCAAGTTCAAATAAGAACTACTCTTTCAGGAATTTATGCTTCTGAAAAAAATGAGAAAAAAGCTCTAGATGAATTAAAAATTGTTGAAGAAATCCCACAAAATCCGCTTCCTAATCATGCCCGTTTATTAAGAGCTCAAATATTATTTCTTTCTGGAAATAAAGAAGAAGCTCTTAAAGTATTAAATCAAATTATATCATCAAGTGATTCTAATTCTAATTCAGCTTCACAAGCCTCTGATATTCAGCAACAGGCAAAAATATGGCTAAATTATTTAGAATCATAATTAATATTATTAGGAAATCTTCTAAATGAATTTATCTAAATTTACCTGTTGTCTTTTTTCTTTAGGATACTCTGTTTCTTCTTTTCCATTTGCTGAAATAAAGCTTGTTACTTCACGTCCCGAAATTCTTGAAGTTGTTGGAGCTTATTCTCCTGGGCCTGTTGGATCTTTTTCGACGCGCCCCACCGTTGTTATCCCTTATCAAAAAACATTTTCCCAATTTGGGGGATTAACTTCCGACAATTCATTTACTTTAGAAATGCAAAAAAAAATAAAAGATGAAAATTCTAAAAAATCTTTTGTTAATAAATCAAAAATACCAATCATGCCAAGACCCGTATGTGGCGCTTCTCCAGAGACCAATACAATAAATTGTTTTGATTTAAACAGAAGTGGTCAGTATTTACAAAGTTACCCGATTCCGGGCTCGGTATCTTCTACTCCTATTTTTTATGACAATCATTGGTTAATTGGAACAAATAAAGGATATCTTTTAAAAGTTGAAGCAAATACTTATAATAGTTATTTGCCTTTTTTAGGCTCTGAAAATACTTCTTTATGGGGTACATATTCAAGAAAATATATGGCTATTTTTAGGCCCAAACCAATATATAAAGATCAATCTGGAGCTGCAAATAGTTTAAATTATCAAGAATTAATTAAAGAAACATTGTTACTTTCGCCAGGTATGAAATGGGTTTTTTCAAATTCTTCCAAATTTGTTGGCACTCCGCTTGTTCAAAATGGAATTATTTATATTTTTTCAGCAAATGAATACATACAAGCCTTTAATTGGGAAACAGGAAAACTTTCTTGGGCCGTTCGTCTTGCCCCGGATGCAAATTTAAGACTTGCTTCAAATGCTTTAGCAAGCACTCCAAAAGAAATCATAGTTGGAACAAATTTAGGAGCTATTCTTATTTTAAATCCAAAAACAGGAAGCATTGAATGGTCTTGGCAAGTTCAAGAAGCGACTGATTCCCAAAGAGAATCCAGTCAACTTCCAGCTGGTCCAGACAAATTTAACTCCATTGTTGCAACTCCTTTAGTTATTGATAGAAATATCATTGTTTCAAATACAGAAAGCATGACTCAAAATATATCATTAGATTCAAAGTCTGCTATTTGGAGCTATCCAATAGGAAGTGTTGCACAGCCAAAGAAATATCAAAATAGCGTTATAATTGGTTCTTCAAATGGAAAATTAGTAAGTTTAAATAAAGAAACAGGAGAAGTTTTATGGTCTACCAATTTAACATACGATCTTTCTCCTATTATGAGTCTATTTGTCACTAAGAAAAATGTTATTTTAGCTGCCTCTTCAAGAGGGCAAATATTTATGGTAGATCCTAATAACGGAAAAATATTGTCCCAAAATCTCCCTATTGGTGAAACAAATGGTGAGTTTTTTGCAGGCTATGACAAAGCAGATGCTTGTATTAGTTTTTCACAAAATGGATTTCGTTGTTTCTATGCTAAAGTAAAATAACATTTTTACTTTAATCAATTTATTAAGAACGTGGAAATGAAAAAAGATAAAAAAATAAAATTAATTTCGAGTGTCGCATTATCATCAAAAAAATTTAACAATATTAAAAAATTAAAAAACTCTAGCTTTGAAATAACAAATGAAAAAATAATTATTTCGGCAAAAATTGCAGAATTAAAAAAAAGAATTCAATTCATATTATCTCTTATGTGTGACTTTTCAACAGAAATTGGCATTCGAATTTGTGATGAAAATGAAATGCTTTCAAGCAACACATACTTTAGAGGTAAAAATTATCCAACCGATGTTTTAAGTTTTCCATATTCCGATGATTTACCAAATGAGTCTGAATATTCTTATTTAGGAGATATTTTAATATGTCTCCCCGTTTGTTATAATCAAGCTAAGAAAGCTCGGGTAACTATTTCACAAGAACTTGAAAAAATGATTATTCACGGCATTGTTCATTTAAAAGGCTTCGATCACGAACGTAACAAAAGCGCTTGGAAGGTTATGACACTTTTAGAACAAAGTTTGCATCATGAACTTCAAAAAGAAATGGGCAAAGCGAATTGGTGCAAAGCAATTCTTTCAAGCAAATAAAGGATTTTATTAATGGTAGAAAGTTTGGTTGCTGGTATCGGTATCGTTATAATAAGTTTATGCATTTCTGCATTTTTTTCAATGACAGAAACAGCTGCTACAAGCATATCAAATCTTAAGGCGAAACATTTATGTGAATCAGGTAAAAAATCGGCTCAAGTTTTAAATTTATGGTTAAATAACCCTTCCCGTGTCTTAGCATCTCTTTTAATTGGAAATAATCTAGCTAATATTTTTGCTTCTATATTTGTTGATGACATTATTAGAACACATTTTGGCAACACACCTATATTACTTGTTACAGGAATGATGACAATAATTATTGTTTTATTTGCAGAAATTATTCCTAAAACATTTGGAAAAACACATGCTGTTAAAATTATTATTCCAATTTTAAATGTTTATAAGTTTTTTTATTATATTTTACTTCCCTTTTCTATTGCAATGACTGCACTAAGCAATTACATAACCTCTTTTATCAGCCGCTCAAATAAAAACCCAAATAAAGACCCACAAATTACGGAAGAAGAGCTTGAGTTTTTAATTAACGTTGGAGAAAAAGAAGGTGTCATTGCTGAACAAAAACACGATATGCTTTCTGGTATATTTGAACTAGGTGATACCGTTGTTCGTGAAATTATGGTGCATCGCATTGACTTAACAGCCGTATCTCAATCTATGAAAATTGTAGATGCCGTTGAAAAATTTAGAGAAACAGGACTTTCTCGAATTCCTGTTTATGAAGATAAAATTGATAATATCATAGGAACAATTCATGCCAAAGATGCTCTTTTTTTCTTAAAGAAACATCAAGGAGATCCTGTTTGTTACGAATCTACTGTTTCTGAAATTAGAAGAGAAGTTATGTTTATTCCTGAAACAAAACCTGTTGATCATCTTTTTCAAGAAATGAAAAGACACAAACAGCATATGGCCATTGTTTTAGACGAATATGGTGGCACAAGTGGTATTGTTACCATGGAAGATATATTTGAAGAGATTGTTGGCGAAGTAAGAGATGAATATGACAACGAAGAAGATGCCATTCGTCCTACACAAGTTGCAAATCAATATTTAGTGGAATGTAAAATTCACATTGATGATTTTTGCGATTTCTTTGATTTAAAAGTAGATGAACTCACAAAGGGAATTGAAACAAATGAATTTGATACTCTTGCAGGTTTAATTCTTCATCATTTTGGACAAATTCCAAAATCGGGTGATAAGTTAACAATTAATAATGTTATTATGGAAATTGTTGAGGTAAGTAAACGCCGAGTAAGAAGAGTTGTTGTTCGTTTGAATACCTCAGAAAATTAAGAATATTAAATAAAAAATCTTAATTTTAAATTATCCCCTTTTCCTTTAAATAAACAATCCTAATGCTTTTGCAACACCTGCTCCATGTGTCCTCCCAATAAGTGATTTTTACAAAGCATAAATCCAGAATTAAATCTCCTTTTGAGGAGGAGATTTAAATGGAGATGGAAAATAGACTGTGTCCTCCCAATAAGTGATTTTTACAAAGCATA
>NZ_JBIPMD010000358.1:0-7764 GCF_044369315.1 Silvanigrella sp. | reverse complement strand
AAATGATTTCATTTCCAGCAAATACGGATATTTTTGTTTGTCATCTGCCCGTATCATTTGGTTGTGGGATTGATGGAATGATTCGATATTGCAATATTATTTTAAATAAAGAGCCTTTAAGCAAGGCTTATTTTATGTTTATAAATAAAGGTAAAGAGCAAATCCGTATTCTTTGGTATGATGGGCAAGGCTTTTCATTATGCACAAAGAGAAGTTCGCAAGGAAGATTTTTATATTGGCCAAAAAATTCAAATGAATTATGTACAATCATTTCTTTTTTTGATGCACAAATTTTATTTTCAGGTGGAGAGCTAAAAAGTACAAAAGCAAAAAAAATTTGGAAAAAGATTGTATAAGTGAAGTTGACTTTTTGGAAATAATTCTTGCTATTGCTGCTGTAGCTGTATTTGTTAGTCCAATATCTTTAATAAAAGTATTTGAAAAACGTATAACGGTTGAATTGTAGGTATTCATTGCATTTTGGTTTAAACTTGTTACATGTGAAATTAATTGATTATAATTGTAATTTGTATTTCTTGCTAATAAGGTACCAATCAAAGCAATTCCAATACTTCCTCCAATTTGTCGAAATAAATTTAAGAGTCCAGCAACTTGGCCAAGCTCAAAACCAGAAAACTGACTTAAAATAGTCGAGTTTATGGGAATAAATAAAAATGCTAAAGCAACCCCTCTTGCAAAAAGCATATATAATATATCATGCTCCGAAGTTAACGAAGAAAAAAATGTCATCATAAATAAACAAATTTCAACCATAAATAATCCAATAAAGATCAAAATTCTTGGATCTCGAATTGTTTGCACCTGTTTTCCAATAAAAGGCATAAATAAAGCAGTTATTAAAGATCCCGGAATAAATATTTCACCAATTTGAACTGCATTATAATTAAATGTTCGAGTTAAAAATACTGGTAAAATAAAAACAATTCCATATAAAAAAAGCCAAGACAGCTCATTAATATAATTCCACTAACTACGATAGGTTCTTTAAATAATCTTAAATTTATAATAGGAAATTTTACGCGTAATTCCCACCAGACAAAGGTAACTAAACTTACAAGAGAAATGATACAGGCTGATGTAATTAATTTTGATTCAAACCAGTCATCTGCTTGCCCTCTTTCTAATAAAAATTGCAAACAACCCACCCCAAAAATAAGCAAAATTAACCCAAAAACATCTAAATCTGTTTTATTTTTAACTCCATTTGTCCTATCTTGAATACAAATAACGCCTAGAAATAAAGTTAAAATTCCTATTGGTAAATTTATATTAAAAATAGATCTCCATCCATAATTATCTGTTAAATATCCGCCTAAAACAGGGCCTAAAGTTGGTCCAACCATGACACTCATTCCAAATATGGCACCCGCTATTCCTGCTTTTTCTTTAGGAAATTGTTCATATATTAAGGCTTGAGAAGTGGGTAATAAAGCTCCCCCTGCCAATCCTTGTAATATTCTAAAAATGATTAATGAAATTAAATTTGGAGCTAATCCGCATGCAACCGAAGTTATTGTGAAAATACTTATACAACCTAAATAATAATTTCTTCTTCCTATACGTTCCCCAAGCCATGCTGATAAAGGTAACACAATAGCATTTGCTACAGTATAACCAGTAACAACCATACTAACGTCTTCTAAGGTTGCACCTAAATTCCCCATCATCGTTGGAATAGCAACATTTACGATAGAGGTATCAATAATTTCTAAAAGAGATGCTAGAACAGCAACGAAAATAATCAATCGAGATGTTAAATTCATTATTTCATCCGGTTTTCTTTATTTTAATAAAAGCAGATAAACCATTTTTTAACATTTCAATATCTTGCTCTGTTAGTTTTTCAAAATGAATTCGAACAGGTACACGTTGAACAACTTTAGTAAAATTTCCTGTTGAATTATCGGGTGGTAATAAAGTAAAAGTAGCACCTGTTGAAGAACTTTGCGCATAAACAAAACCTTTATAAGTTTTATTGGTATAGGCATCTACTTCGATTTGAACGGATTCTCCATTTTTAATATATTCTATTTCTGTTTCTTTAAAATTTGCGGTAATCCATCTTTCTTCTGTATCAACAAACCCTATTAAAGAAACACCTATTGAAGCAAGCTGTCCGACTTCTGCGGAGGTTTTTGAAATAATGCCATCCGCTGGTGCTTTTATTTTAGTATATTCTAATTGAACTCCGCTTCTGCTAACTGTGCTTCTAAACTTTCTTTTTGTGCTTTTAAGTCTGCTAAATTTGCAAGACTAGAATCATATTGCTGTGGTGTTGCAGCTCCAATTTTAAATAGTTTTTCTGTTCTTTTAAAATTATTATCAGAATCCGTTAATTTAGCATTTAAAGAAATTAAATTATATTTAACTTGTTTTAAAAAATTTAAATAATCTCGATTATCAATTTCAATTAATACATCGCCTTTTTTTACTTTTTTACCTTGAATTGCATTTACTTTTAAAATGAATCCAGAAACTTTTGGGGCTAGTAAAAAAGCGTGTCCTTCAATTTGAGCATTATCTGTCGAAATATAGACTATATTTTGATATATAAAGTATGAAATAATGCTTAAAGTTGTAACTCCAACAAAAGTAAGTAATATCTTTTTAATGGGAATTGGCATTTTAACCTACCTAAAGAATATTCAGGGTTATAATACCATAATTTTGTTTAATATGATTTCATTTCAAAAAATTGACTATAATGATAAATATTTATCCATTTTTTAATCAATTATGAGATAGTTTCATTAATATGACGCCAAAAATAATGAATATCAAACCAATAATTTTATAGAAATCAAAGTTTTCTTTAAAATAATAATAACTTACCAAAGAAATTAAAATAGTTCCAAAGCCAGACCAAGCGGCATAAACAAAACTTAATGGAAGATGTTTTGTGCTCAATGACATACAATAAAATGCAATTCCGTATCCAATAACAACAAATATACTTGGCCATAATTTAGTGAAACCGTCTGACATTTTTAATGATGTTGTTGCAAAAACTTCGAAAATAATAGAAATAAGTAAATATATAACGGCTATTATCATTCATTTTCCTTTTTTCATATTTTTAAATTAGACATAAACTTAATTTAAAAAAAAGTAAGCATTCCTTGTTATTTTATCACATTTTATTTTTATACCTTTAAATTATAGTAACTTATAAAAATTTTAAGAATCAAATGAATCTATTTTTATATAAATAATAAATTCAATCTTCTAAGTTATATAGTACAAATTTGACATTACAATAAAATTTTATTCGCTGCATAATTTCAATTACATAACCGATAAAAAAAGATGAGAGCAAATTTATAATGAAACACAAAATTGAGCCCATTAATCAAGAAGTCGAATTCGGTTTTGAAGAAATTCTCTTTTCATTAACTGATAAAAAAGGCGTTATTGTCGATAGTAATAATGTTTTTATAAAAGTTAGTGGTTATCAAAAAGAAGAGTTAATTTCTAAACCTCACAATATTGTGCGCCATCCTGATATGCCTAAATGCATTTTTGAATTATTCTGGAAAAAAATTCAAGCAGACCAGCCCATCGTCGCTTATGTCAAAAATATGAATAAAGAAGGAAAATTTTATTGGATATTATCAACAGTTATTCCAATTAAAGATGGCTATTTATCTATTAGAATAAAGCCTCAATCTTCTTTTTTAAATATGATTAAAGAGTTTTATCCTATTTTATTAGAAAAAGAAAAAAAAGATGGAATTAAAGCGGCCTCAGTACTTTTAATGGAAAAACTTTTACAGCATAATTTTGAAACCTATGAATCCTTTATGGTTCGAGCTCTATCGAATGAAATCCTTGCAAATAAAAAATTAATTCAATTGTCTCCATTAAATACAGAAGGTTTAGGAATTAAAAATCCTGTATACAAAGAAATTTCAAGGAGTTTTGGCAAAAATTCAAAACAATTTAATGTTGTATTAGATAAAGTTAAATCTATCATTGAATTTGCTCCCAATTTAAAAAGCAAAACAGATTCTATATTATTATCATGTAATAAACTAGATTATATTTCATTAAATATGTCTATAAATTCAGGAAATTTAGGACAAGAAACGGCATCTGTATCCATTATTTCACGTGAATTCCAATCTATGGTTTCCATAATAAGAGGGCTTGTAAAAAAATTTCAAGATAACTCTATTAAATTAAGAAGTGAAATTGAAACAATTGAATTTGAGTCTATGTATTCCTTTTTGCAAATTAAAACAATTGAATTATTTTTCAATGAGTTTTTTAATATGGAAAAGGATAATGATGGAGAACCTACTGATAACTCAGAAGGCTCAAGAAAAAATTTAAGAATATTATTTGCGCAATTAATTCAATCCATTAATTTAAATGCAATTAAAGCTCTAGAAAAATCGAGCTCTTCCTGTAAAGGACTGTTAGATATTTCTAACTTATTAAAAGGAAAAATATTTAGTCTTGAAATTACGAAAGATCTTTCAAAAATAGAAATATCTCGAAATAAAAGAATTGAAGGGTATTTTGATAATCAAATTCAAGATATTCAAAATTTCATTTCCGGAAATAAAGATAATATAGGAAATATTCAAGAAATGACTTCTGCGGCTGCAAATGAAATTAAAAATATTATAGACAGCATGAAAGAAATTAACAATTATATCAATTCGGTTAATAAAAAATTACAAAATTAATTCAAATTGTTAAAATCATCCAAATATAACCATAACAAACTGGAATTACTTGTTTATTAAAACCTTTCTCTTTCTCTTTGCTCATAATTTCTCTTTTTTTATTTGACATTGGGCCTTAATATGATATTCTGCCTCTCCGTTTGGCATAAAGCCAAATCTATTTATTTGGTAAATGTTTATGAAACAAATCAAAAACTACTCTTATTATTCCAGAAAATTGTATTCCTATACAAACACAACATATTGTTGTAGCTAATTTATTTTTTCTTATTTTAATCTATATAAAATTAAATATAATTTAAATTCTCCTTTAAAGGAAAAAATATGTGCTCTACAGAAAATCATCATCATAAAAAATTTTCAAAAACTCCTCTAATTTATTTCATTATGATTATCTTAGGTGTTTCTTTTGGTTTATCTGATATATCTTATCTTCAAAATTTTGGAGTTTTTATATCTGATATATTTATTAAATTATTTAAATTTATAAGTTTACCCATTATTGCCTTATCTCTTATTGTTACCTTAGCAAATTATAAGACAGAGTTTTCAGCTCAAAAAATATGGCAAAGAACCTTGTTATATACTTTAAGTACTACAATTATTGCAGCTACCGTAAGCTGTATTTTATATTTGGTGATAAAGCCTTCTAATATTCAAAATATTGCTACTAAAGAATTTATTACAAAAAACTCTGAAACAAGTTATTTAAATCATGTTTTAAATATCATACCATCCAGCATTTTTTCACCTTTCATTGAACATCAAGTCATGGCAGTGTTACTTTTAGGCATTGGAATTGGAATTGGAATTGCGATTCGCCTTATTCCTGAAGCAAATTCAAAACAAACTATCCTTCATTTATTCCAAGGATTGCACGGTATTTTTTTAATCATCACTCAGTGGATTATAAAAATTATTCCCTTAGGTCTATTTGGATTTATTACCGTAACAGCAATGGAATTAAAAAATGGGATGGAATTCAAAGGCATTGGTGAATATATAGCAGTAGTAGTTCTTGCAAATTTATTTCAAGGTTTTGTAATTTTACCATTATGGCTAAAAATGAATGGAATTAAACCTTACAAAACAATGAAAGGAATGTTGCCGGCTTTATCTTTAGCATTTTTTACGAAATCTTCTGCTGGTACTTTACCAGTAACAATTGAAACTGCAGAAAAAAATATCAATATAAATCCTAAAATTAGCCGATTTGTTTTACCTTTATGCACAAGTATTAATATGAATGGATGTGCTGCTTTTATATTTGCAACAGTTATATTTTTAATGCAAAATCATGGAATTGAAATTAGTTTATCAACAATGGTATTATGGATTTTCATTTCAACTATTGCTGCCGTTGGAAATGCAGGTGTCCCAATGGGTTGTTTCTTCTTAAGTGCAAGTTTACTTGCCAGCATGAATGTTCCTATCGTGTTATTAGGTATTATTTTACCCTTCTACAGTATTATTGATATGATTGAAACATCATTGAATGTATGGTCGGATTCTTGTGTAGCAAAAGTAGTAGATAAAAAAACAGAATTTCCTCTTTAAAAAATATTTAAAGTCCTTGATGAAATCCTTAATCAAGGACTTTAAATTTAATTATTTCCTCTTCAGTTAAGTATTTTTTAATATATTTTTTTATGAGTCCATTTTTTTTATATTATCTATTATTTCTTCAAATTTTTTGTAATTTTCATTATTAAACGTTTTTTTAGATAGAAATTCCAGATTTAAATTTTTCGTTATCTGAAGCCCAGTCACGTATTTCAAATATTTTAAGAAAAAACAAGAAATAAATATAAATTTTTACAATTAATAACAAATAGCAATATAAAGTCAAAATATTGATATCTTAAATTTTTCAAAAAGAAATTTTTTGCTAATTTAAAATCTTAGAAATTTATAAAATGCACTTTTTCTTTGAAAGGAAAAAAATATGCTAAATACAAGTATAGACACATCAACAATTCCACAAAATATAATTAATTTAACTCCAAAAACATTATCTTTAGTTCCACCTCTTTCAGAATTTATTTCTGAAAACCCAATGGGAAAATATAATAATAGTACTTTTTGTTTATTTTCGAAAGAATGGCTAAATTTACAATTATTTAATTCAAGAGTTTTGATGCTTCCTATTGCAAAAGAATCTTTTACAGATTTATATGGCGAATTTAAAGAAGAATACAAATCGGAAATAGAAGATGTTATAAAATGCATGAAAGAAATAAGAGATCTTTCCAACATATTTGGAAATCCAAATGTATTAGTTGCACAAATTTCAAAAAATCCAGACATTCTATTTACGGATAAAGTTCCAACTGAAATTTACACTCATATTGTTTGGTTTGCTGGAAAAGTTTATAGAGTGGCAAACAGCTTTACACAAACATATACTTATCTTCAAAAAGAATATGATAGATTTCTTTCTGCTACTTCGGATAGTGATAAAATATATATTGCGAAACGCTTAACTCTTGAGATTAAGGAGTTTATGTCGGGCCCTGGTGGACTCATAGAAAAAGCAAAAAGCATGCTTAAATTAACAAGCGACTTAATTAAAAGACTCGCTGAATTTGATATTGTTATGACCGAAAAAAATGAAAGATTAATTGCTTATTCAAATAGCTCGTCTCAATTTCTTGAAGAAGCAAGAAATGAATATAATGAAGACATTGAAAGAATTAAAGTCCTTGGCCAGGCAGCAGCGGCAGCCCATAAAGAATGGGAAGATTATACTATTGCAGCAACAACGACATCTGTTGGACTTCTTATCCTAACCTTAGGAATTGCTCTGCCTATTTCAGCAATTCTTGGAGGCACTTTAGGAGCAAAAGCTGCCGAAGCATTAAAGATGTATGATAAATACGTTTCAGATCAACAAAATACCCAAGTAGATGCTGCTAAAAAAGCACGTCTTATTTCAGACTTAGAATATTTTAATCTTGTAGAAAATGACACAAAAAATGCATGCGGAAGATTCGTACTGCAACTCAAAAAAGTAGAAGGAGCTTGGCTTCAAATTTATGGTGATCTGAAGCAC
>NZ_JBIPMD010000163.1:0-7773 GCF_044369315.1 Silvanigrella sp. | reverse complement strand
AAGTTTACTACAATCGTGTTAGAAAGCATTCGTCGAATGGATATCTGTCTCCAGTTATATTTGAAATAACTAGACCAATGAAAAAGGTCGGTTAATTGTGTCTATAAAATTGGGGGAAGATCATAGTCATCAAATATTTTTAACCTTTGTTTTGGATTTATACCAATTTCCTCTATTGATCCGGCAGGATAAAAGTCAATTGAAAAATTCTTTCTGAAATCTTCAATCGTGATAGACTCATCTTTGTCGTTTTTTATTACAGGAGAAGAACCATTTGATTTACTTAATGTGATTTTTCTTTCATTATTATCTTTAAAAGTTATATTTAAAGTAGCAGATTTCAGATTTGTTTTTATAAGGGTATTTATCTCTTTGGAAATTTCTTCATCTTTACTTATTGCCCAATTAATAAGGCTTAGTATTGTTGTTTTTCCAGATCCTCTTCCGCCCATTATGCAATTCAGTTTAGAATCAAAATCAATTTTAATGCCACTTTCAAAAAATGATGGTTGCGAAATTGATAGACTAGAAATAATCATTTATCCTCCCTGGAAAATTTAATGTCATTATTTATATATCTGTTTTTTTAAATATCAGCAAATGTATTATTAAAAAAATCAATTACTTACAAATAATTATTGAAATAACTGTCTTTATGTTTACATTTACTTAGAATTCGTTACATTATATGTGATATCGTAAGGAATGTTAACTTAGGGTTATAAGTTCACATAATAATCAAAAAAAAAGAATTACAAATTAACAATATATAATTTCTTTTTAATAGAGTTAATACTTGCTAAAAATGAGTTAATATATGTTTCTATTTACTTTTTCAAACTTTCATCAGAATTACTTTTTCAGCTATTCTATTTCCAATGATATTGCATGAATTGGAATCTAGATGAATACCATCTATCATACTTGATTGTATATAAAGCCCCGAATCTAAAAACTCAAATTGCATTTCAATAGATAAATCAAAATATAATTTTGATAATTCTTTTGATTTTTTTATTGCATCATAATTAAATTCAGGATGTGAATTTTCAGTAATTGGTGGTGGACAAATAACTAAAACTTTAGGAGCAGATGCATTCTTGCCTGACACTGATTCATTTATAAGAGTAACTATTTTTTGCAAACCTTTTTTAATCTCAAAAGAAGATCGATTAAATTGATTTTTTGTATCATTGGTTCCAAGCCATACAATAATTAAATCAATTGGATAATGAATTTCAAGACTAAATTCTAAAAAAGCAAATCCGTTTCTAAAAGGTCTACCTGGGTTAATTTCATCTAAATCAGTAGTACGACCGTTTATTCCATCAAAAAATACTTCGTAATCATCGCCAAGTTTCTCCTGCAAAACAGTTGTCCAAAGTTGATTTTTCTCATGCCTTTTTGCTAATTTTGTTTCGCTATTAAAACTTCCAGGAACAAACCCCCATACATTTGAATCACCATAACACAATATTCTTTTCATTTTTCCTCTAATATTAATTAATTAATCGAAATATATAAATAAATTAAAAACTTATTTTTCACTGTTTTTTTTATCTTTTTTGAAATAAATTCATTAGACATATTAGATTAATTTAACTTTAATTATATCTAATATTTTTAATTTTAAATGGGTTTGATGTTTCTTTTCAAAATACTCTTTTATCAAATCATCATCTTCTATTCTGGGCTTTTCATAAGCTTCTTGAAAATAAGAAAAAAGCTCTTCAATTTCTCTTGTTTTTTGCATCTGATTATTATTTTCAGTATTCTTTTTCATTTTAATCCTCGTATTTTTTTCTTAGATTGGTATACTCCAACATCTTGATTTTATGCCTTGTGCAAATCGTTTTTCTCCTTCTGATATTGCACCTTTAATTTTTTTTAAAAATTGCGAATGATTGTTCATATATTTTGTGCCTTTGTAAATTTCATTAAGTTTAAAGTGCTGATTTGCAATAATTACTCTCTTATTTTCTACTAAAATACCATGAGTTTTTAAGTGCAATATTATATCTTCTTTTGATAAATCATGTTGCATTGTGTTATGTATTATACAATCAACTAGAGATTTTATAGTTAAATATTTATCATGAATATTAATTAAATGCCTAAATAGGTGCGTAATGCATTCGGTATTACTGTCTTTAAATGATTGAATCTGAGTATTATTTGGATTTCCAGTATATTCTTTTGTATTTGTGTTTATTTTATGTGAAAGTAATTTATTATTGTTGTCGATTTTATCAAATTCAATTTCTAATTTATCACCAATAATAATTTTTATCTTTTTGTTGAAAGTTTCGCTTATTTCAATATTTGTCTTTGAAAAATAAGAGTCTTTTCTTATTTCATTATTAATTCTCATAAGTATTATTTTTGACTTTCTAAGTTCTTTTTTAGAGAAAGGTCCTCCGATCTTTGAAAACCTGAGTTTTTAATCATGAGATGATTTCTAACTCAGATATATCCGCTATTCTTGAAGGACGTGTACCAGGTATTTGAGTACCTTTAGCTCTGATTTTTTTCTTAGGGGGTAATTCCGCATCTCTTGCTTTTAAATAAAAGTCATAATTGTTTGTTTGTAAAATAAAATCTAATTTTGATTTAGTATCTATAAAACTTCCACTTATTCTTATAGTAGCAGCATTATCTTTTTCATTCCAACCAAGAAGTTTAATCGTTCCCTCTACCTCAACAATTTTTTCTTTTTCTTCACTCGTAAAACTAGAAGAAAGTTCTTTCACATAAGAGCAAAATTCTTTATTCACTTTACATTCAAAAACTTCAGTTCCACTTGCAAAAGATATTTCAACTCCTTCTTTATCAGCAATGTTTGTAAGAAATTCGAATGAATTTAAAAAATTTGAGCTAACTCCTTTTTCAGCAAGATTAGTATGCTCTGCAGAAGTTGGGATCGATTCTGAATTTACGAGTTGCGATGTGGTTTTTAAAGCTTGTTGAGTGAGATCGAGTATCCCTGTTTCCTCTGGAATAAGGATGGTAACAATGTAGCTACCCTCTTTAGTAGGAATTTCTTTACATTCATTTAGATTTTCTGTTGCAAAGTCTTTTGTACCTGGGTGAACTAATTTTTTCTCAACTCTTGAATGAGAAGTAGCTGTAATTATCTTTTTTGCAGTATTTCTAAGATTTAATGATGTTTCAATATCAATTTCTCCAGTTTTATTTGGAATCCGAATTTGCATGACTCCTTGCTTTAAGCAAAATAAATCTAGGAATGACTCTTTAGGTTTATTATCTTTTTCTGCTAAAAATGTAATTGCATCTTTAAAATATCTATCTGCTCCTGGAATGGAATCATCATATAATTCAAGAATTCTTTTTGAATCAGTGTTTTGAAAGAAAAAAAGTTTATTATCAATATTATCAAAAATTTCCCAATTGCTATTTTGGAGATAACCCGAAATTCGACTAAATGTTGAAGTTGTCATAATATCTTTCCTTTAATTTAAAGATTTAGGTATTAATTTTCATTCTTTGATTTAAATACTCTCTATATTTTTCAAAAGTATCAAATTCTGAAATTGAATTTTTTAAAAATTCAGCAGAAAAGATAGAATTTTTTTGAAACTGTAATGTTGGTTTTAATTCATTCATGTTTGAACTTATGATTTCATAGTGGAATCCACAGTTTCTAAGTATTGTATTAAAATCAATGTTTTCTTTAATATGCTCAACCCACTTTTCTTTCTCTTTAGGAACATGTATAAGTATAAAGTAAAATGGATCACTTAGAACTCTCTTTTTAATATGTTCAATATGTTCTTTGCAGATTTGATACGAAATGAATTTTTCCGTATTAGTTACGGGAGAATCTGTACACTTCAATTGTAAATCAACCTTATGGCTCTTATATCTCCCGTCAGTAAATTCAATTTTGGTTTCTATTGTAGCGTCCATAAGATCTTTATCTACATTCCAGCTTGCAATTTTCCAACCCGCTTGGCTTGTAATTGCAAGAAGATATGCGTTACTAAATTGTTCTTTCCATTGAGAATCATAATTAGACATCAAAACAATCCTTTGTTTATATTTAAAATAAGCCCGTATTTGGTGTAACCATATCGATAAATGTTTTTAAATCTTTTTTATTATTGAGACGAATTGTGATTTCGCTTGCTCCTGCTTCATGAAATGCGACACGACAATGAAACCCAAGGGCTTCTTTAATTTGTTTTTCAGCCGCCATTGCTTCAATTATATTTGTAGTAACACTAACATCAGGAGGGGTTTCTTTATTCAGTTTCTTTTTTTGCAATGATGAAGTCTTTTTAGGGAATTTAGGCTTGCTCCCAATTCCATCTTTTGCCATGCGTGTGACTTCAGAGCGCAAGAGTTTAAAAGAATCTTTTTCACAAGTACTACGTTTTGAAGCAAATTGATTGACTAAGATTTCACGGGTAAAAATCTCAGGATTTTTCTTAATGACAAGTTTTAAATCCTCTGGAATTTTTGCAAGCCAAATCGCACGGCTTACAACTTGCGCAGGGGCTTTAAACTTTGTAGCGATTGTTTGTATGGGCATTCCTGAAAGGAGTTCATTTCTCCAGATAGTGCCCTTTTCAAGAATTTTAATTCCAGCGCATCCTTTGCTCATGAAAATGTTCCTTCCTTAGTCAATGGGAGGGGTTTGGACATCCACTTTGGCAAAAATTCCCTAAATTCCGTCTTTTTAACGTCTTTTTAACGTCTTTTTCCCCTTTCATCATACAAAAAACCTATGGTATTACAAGAAAAGTATAAATTTTCTTTTTGAACTTTCCTTCTTCCTATGGTTTTTTCTTTCCAATTCCATTTTTATTGTCCCATAATGTATATTATGCGACTTTGTCCCTTTCGTGGTGACAAAAATTTATCTGGATACATTTAAGTGACACTTTGAATACATGGACAGCTTTAAATTATAAAAGTATACATGAGTGTGACAAAAATTTTTAACGTGCTCAAAAAGGCACATTTGGATGGGGGTAGGGATGCCTGAAAGTGAAAATCGCTCAAAAATTGAGCATTCATTGGTTCGAGTTGAGGGGGCTTGTCGTATCAACTTTGATTTTTACCCACCTGAAATCGCCTTAAAATGCGCCCAATTTTTAGGCAGCTATGTCTCTGAAAATACAATCAAAAATTACGCCAGGCATTTAAGGTCCTTCTTTGAATTTTGCAGGGAAAAAAGCCAACCTATCTCTAAGATCCTAGAAATACAAAGGGATCATGTGGATGCTTACAAAAGGTATCTTGTGGGGAAAAATCCTCCTGTAACTGTCTGCGCAAAATTGGCTCCTGTACTGTCGTTTTTGAAGTTCTGCCATCAAGAGGGTTGGACCGATAGAAATGTGGGTTCTGCTATAAAGCTCCCAAGGGTTCAGAAACACAAGGGAAAAACAGAAGCCCTTTCCGAAGAAGAAGTTGGGGGAATTTTAGAAACCCTTGAGAAATCTTATTTACTGGCAATGAATCCTTTGAAACAAAAAGATCATTATAAAGCTTGGTTGCGGTTTGTTGTTTTTAGCACGCTTTCGCATGTTGGAATGAGGGCAACGGAGCTTTGTTCTCTTAAAATTATTGATCTCGATATTAGTGGAAAACTTCCCAGGCTCCACCTGAAAATAAAAGGAGGTATGCTGCACTCTCCACTGATAAGTGATGAACTGGCCGCTTTACTTAAAAAATATATTGTTACTTTAAGACCACTTGCAAAACCTGAAGATTCCCTTTTTACATTAAGCCCCTATTCAAAAAGACCACTTTCACGGGATTATTTAGCTCGTTTAGTTACTACCATTGCAAAAGAAAATGGAATCTCAAAAGAAATCAGTCCACACAGTTGTAGAGCCACAGTTGCAAGCCATCTTCACAGAAACGGAACTTCGCTATCGGAAATTCAAGACCTTTTAGGTCACAAGTCCATGATGACAACGATGATGTACATCCGCAAAACAGATGAAGAAAAAGAGAGTGCAAGCAGGAAAGTAAAATACAGCAAAGTAACAAAGGAGGACTGAATGTGGGATAGGTTGATTCATATTGCAAATGAACATTTTGGAAAAATATCAATTTCATTAGCATCTCTAATTGTATTAGTTAAATTTATTTTAAAGCTATTTTCAAATAGAACACATAAAAAAAGAATGGCAAGACTCGAAAAACTCTATAATGATAATAGTAATTTCAAATTTCCATTTGGTGCTGAAGGTATTCAAGATTTAGAGGTTGTAGATTATATAAATAGATTACTAACTCCTAATAAACCTCAAGGTTCTATAAGATTTTTTAGAAGTCAAAAGATTTTCCTAAATAATGGAAGTAAAGTTGTCTTAAATAATGTTGAAATTCCTCAAGGATATGGGACTTATGAAATTATTAATGACAAAAAAATACAATTAAATATATACGATGAAAAATCAAAAAAGTATAGCTATGCTTATATATACAAAGCTAATAATGTAAATTATGATAAATATCAAAGCAAAGAAATTTTTGAAAAAATTATAAATTGGAAAAACAAATAAAATAAGGAATAAATTATGACTATAGAAGAAACAAACACATCAAAAATTGACCCAAGAATCCAGTTTCGTTGCACCTCTGTAGAGGAGCGAGATTTTTTTCAAAATGAAATTAATAAATCAGGAATGAAGCCCCAGCAATATTTTAAAGCTGCTGTTGAAGCATTTAAAATGCAAGAACTTCCAGAAGAAAGCGAACAGAAAAAAGCTCTTGCAGAAGTCGATGTGCTTACTAACCGATTGAATCAAATTAACCGTTCGCAGCTTATTATTGCTTTTGAAATGCAAGATCAGGCTAAAAAAGAATTGCAGGAACTTAACCTTGAGAGGGAAAAGTTTGAGGAATATAAAAAATCCTTGGAAGTAAAACTATGGGAAGAATTTGATCATAAAAGTAAAAATATAGAAGCTCAATTTAATACTGCACTTGCACAAAAAGAAGAACGCCAAAAACAAGAACTAGAAGAAAAAGAAAAGGAAATACTTTCTCTAAGGGAAGAAATTGAGAATCAAGGAGCAAAATATAATAAACTTCTAAATGACTATGTTGTTCTAAATAAACAATTTGATGATAAAAACAAATTAAATATTGCTTATGAGGAAAGAGAATATGAAGGTAAGAAAAAAATCATGGAATTCGAAGACAAATTGAAGAAACATGATATTTTAATAGAAACTATTCATAAACTTGAAATTCAAAATGCAGTACTGAAATCTCAAAATGAAAATTTAAACAATCAGTTATTAAAGCTTGAAATAAAAGAAATAAAAGAAATAAAAGTGCAAGATACAAATTAAATATATGGAGTACATAACAACATATATTTAAATCAATTTTTTAAGGAATTCAATATGTTTTCAAAAAATATGCGGAATTATTTTAACGAGATATTTAAAATTTTTACTTTTAAATTTGATAAAACATTATATAGTGGATTCAAACCAATAATTTTAGAAGATAATTTTAATTCTAAAGAAATAGCTAATCAATTAGAAAAATATGTGTTTAAATTTGATAGTTCTAAGAATCAAATAGATAAGATTATTTCACGACTTTACTCAATTGACCCAATCAAAGATAAAGATAATGTTATTCATTTTTATCAAATATATTATGATCCTCCCCTAAGAAAGTAGACACCCAGATCCGAAAAAAACTTATAGGAAAGAGGTGTTGAAATGGTGTTAACCAAAAGAAGGTATACAAGCGAATTCAAGCAAGGGGCGATTGAGCTTACAA
>NZ_JBIPMD010000162.1:0-7810 GCF_044369315.1 Silvanigrella sp. | reverse complement strand
AATTATCTCGATACCATCAACAAAATCAAAAACCACTCTCTATAAAAAATTTACTAGCATTCATTTTGTTTGTAAAATGCACTTATTGGTAGGACACTTCGCCGTCATCATGAACTTCGTTGGTCAAGAAAAATCCTGTTTGATTCATAATTCGCATGTCGGATAAACCTGGGAATGAACTTGCACCCGTTACATCGTGCAACACCATTTGGGCAACAAAATCCGCCATACCTTCACTAAGTCCACCGGTACCTGCTAAATTAATAAAATCTCCCATCAAACGATCCATGACACCGTGACCAAGTTCGTGCCAAATCGTGGTATTGTCACGAGCCATGTTACCTTGATTAGGTGAATAAGTCGTAAAATTAATTGTGTCGTCGGTGTAATAGGCATTATTTTTCATGGAAATATCGGGGTCATATAAGAACGCATGGAACGGTCTTGTAGATAATTCTGGATCATTAAATCCACTTTTATGAAGCGTCTCAAACAATTGATCCACAGCCCAGTAAACTTGGACGCTGTCGAAACCGTTGTTCAGGTACTCAAGAACGTTATGATCGGGGAGACGAACTGCGTCGACACGCTCAATTTCTTTGCGTGATGCAAATGGTTTGCCGTGGTAAGTAGCTGTTGGAATCATCTCATCGTCACGGTAATCAAAACGGAACTGCCCTGAAAACTTCGGTTTGAATGCTAATTTCCCGTTGAATTGCTTAATTGCTTCAGGATGAATGTTGATTGAAGTAAATTTCCCCTCAAGTACAAAACCAGAAGCAAAATTATTATCAACCAATGGTAATGAATTGAGAATTGCATTCCCTTGCCTCTTAACGTATGTGGGAGCCCAAAAACCATCTTTGCGACCGGCAGCGGTTAATCCTTTAAATGGATCGAGCATGGTATAAAGGTATTTCATACTACGAAGGGGTGAGTAAGGATCCGTATCCGCTTTGTGGATTTTGCTAACGAGGTTGCGCAAATAGGCGGGCACACGCGGCATCAGTTCATTGGTTTTCTCAACTTCTTCATAAATTGGGTAAATATGCACAGGAATGCTCATCGTCTTGATGTCACTGTCCGCGTTTGGAAACTCTTCATAAAGATGATCGACAACTTTCTTTCCAATCGGATCGATTTTAATAAGGTGTGTTCCGCGCTTTCCTTTGACTTTGATAATGCGGAGAACCTTATCTTTTTCAATCACATCTTTCCATTGCACATTTCGAATCTGTTTATCATCTGGATGGTTAAAAACTTCGTTGCGCACTAAATCCATCGTTGTGTCTGATGTAAGAAGCGCTTGAACCGTCTCTGGACTCATGGAGAGACTTTGTTTTACAGACTCGGAAGAAGTTTTATCACTCACTTGTGCTTCGACTTGGAAAAGTTCTCCTTGGTTATTTGTCCAGATACGCAAAGTGTTTCCCTCTACTGGCAAACCATTTTGCAATTGTGTGAGCATGAGATAATTATACTTAGCGAGTTTACGGCTCTCCATCATCGAGAAATCAGACACTGAAAGCGCAAAGCCAGTTTTCTGATTGATCACATCAATGATATGAACGAAGTCACTATTATTATCTTCTTTATAAGTCCAACGTACACTTTTTGGATTGCTTGCAAATGCAACTAAACTAGATACCAAGCTAATATAAGTTGTGGAGAACGCCAAAATCAGTTTCAGCTTCATTCGTATTTACCCTCGAATTTTAATAAAAAAAGTTTAAATTGATGATAAATTTTTATTTTCACCTTCACAATCGAAAAATCGCTTTTTTTTTATGGGCTAAGAGGACCATTTGATCCCGCAATGGCATTTCTTCAGTAGAAAAACAAATTAAAAACCTTGAAGGATATAGAGAATGGAAAAAATGGTATATTAAAAATGAGTTTTGGTGATCTAAAAACAAATTCGCTTCTTATTTATTTGAATGAGACATGTTACTCATGATCATTCTCATTATTAATATTCTAAGTATTCTTGGTAAAATAATTAAAGACCAACCTAAAAATTTAGATAAGAATCCTGGACGAACTGTAACTTTGTTACCTAATGATATAATTGTTTCTTTAGCAACTTCTTCAGGAGAGGCTGAGTTTCCCATTATCATTTTTGCTCGATCTCCAAAGCCGGAATGAACGGGTCCTGGTGCGGAACATAGAACATCGACTCCAAATGGTTTTAATTCAAAATGAAGACCTTCAGCAAAATTCTGGATAAAAGATTTTGTAGCAGAATAATTAGAAGCAAATGGAACACCTTGAAAACCTACTAATGAACCCATTAATATAATTCCACCTCTCTTTTGAGAAACAAACTTATTTGCAAAATAATGAGTTTGCTCTACGACACTCCGGCAATTCACATCTATCATATTCAATTCATCGTTTATGTTCGTTTTAAAAAAATACCCAGACGTTCCAAAACCAGCTATTGCTGCAAATAATCCAATTTCATATTTTTCAATTTGTGAAATTAAATTTTTAACGGAATTTATCGTGGAGAGATCAATTGCTATTACTTTAACAGTTACTTTAAATTCCTTTTGAATTTCATTTCCCAAAGCTTCTAAACGTTCCTGATTTCTTGCCACTATGATTAAATTTACTTCCATATTTGCAATTTCAATTGCCATAGCACGGCCAATCCCATCCGAAGCCCCTGTGACGACAGCCCAAGGTCCATATTTTTTTTGAAATGCAAGTTTATTTACATTCATATTAAATGATCTCCACATTTTCTTTTAAAATCCATTTAGCGAAATAAATTCAAGGTTAAATTATTTTAAAGAGGTTTTCAAAATAAGTAAAATAGCTAGACTAAATTAAGTTAACAAATCAAAGATATAATTAAATGTTTATTCCCATAACGCTTCCAATTATGAAACAGATATTTCATTGAACATGACAACACACTATTGTATTGTGCTAAAATAGTTAACTTAAAATAGGAGACAATCATCATGATTAGAAAAATAGCTCTTGTGACAGGGGGCAAGTCGAGGTATCGGTCGGGACATTGCATTGCGCCTTGCACATGCAAATACAGACCTCATTATTACTTACCGTGATCAAGAAGAAAAAGCTGTTACTGTAGCGCAGGAAGCGGAATCCTGTGGAGTTAAAGCTAGAACAATGATGCTTAATATGAATAACTTTAAATCTATTACCCCATTTGTCGATTCTTTAAAGACTCTCCTTAAGAGTGAATGGAAGCAAGATAATATCGATTTTTTGATAAATAATGCAGGAATGGGTGCCACAGTGCCCATGGAAAAAGTAACAGAGGAAATATTTGATGAATTTATGAATGTTCACTTTAAAAGTGTCTATTTTCTTACTCAACATATTTTAAACTTCATGAATTCCGATGGCAGAGTAATTAATTTATCTTCAGGTACGACTCGATTTTCAAATCCAGGTTATTCAGTCTACGCATCAATGAAGGGAGCTATTGAAGTTTTAACTAAATATATTGCTAAAGAATATGGTGTTAAAGGAATAAGAGCGAATGTAGTGGCCCCTGGACCAGTTGAAACCGATTTCAATAATGGCGTTATCCGCAATAATCCTCAAATTAAAGGTTTACTAAGTTCTTTCTCACCTCTTGGCAGAGTTGGTGAAGCTCAAGATATTGGAGGAGTTGTTGCTTTTCTCTGTTCCGATGCTGGGAGTTGGATTAATGGTCAACGTATAGAAGTAAGCGGTGGTATCAACGTTTAGTCTTTGAAAACAGAAAAATTACGGGGTCGCAAAAATCTCTTCGGTTTGCGCTTTCTGCCTTAAATAAAGAGATAGCTTTTAAATTCAATATTAAGTCAGCCCTGGTATACATTTCCGGTGAATCTTGGAATTTAGCAAAAACAATACTTATGTAATTTTAACATTTAATGTAAGTTTTAACTTAAAATAGTAAGCAAAACTTATAGAGCAAAATAAGATCTCAAAATTTCCTCTTTTATTTTTAATTAAATTTAAAACATATATAAAAAATAATAAACAAAAATAAATTTGATTTAATTACCCTTTAAATTAACAAAAATTAACTTCCATAACTTTAAATTGTTTTTTTTAAAGACATCAAATTTTTAAATTTTTTTAGGTTGCTTTTTCTCTTGTAAATTATTTTTACAAGAGAATAGATAAACAACGTATATATGATTATTTTTAATAAATTTTTTACATAATATTTTTGTCAAAAAAAAATTTGAAATTTTCTTGCATCGAATTTTTTTTAATTTAAGTTTCATGGAAGAAGACAAACACAGTTTTTACTTAGAAAAAGTGAAATATAAATTTGCCTTATCGAAATTGATATAATGTTTATTTTTATTCCTGCTGGCCAAAATTGTTTTGGCCGATTGATTCATTTATTTTAAGGAGTTTCTTTATGAAGTCTGTTAAGAAAAATGTTTTAGCAAGTTCTATACTTAGTGTAGTTACTTTAATTGGTGTGCAATTTGCTTTTACTGGACAAACTCATGCGAGTCCAAATATTACAGAATCTAAAAAAGAAGCATTTGGAACAAGTAATGCTAGTTATTTAAATATTTGCAATATGACAAGCAGATTACTGTCCATAAATGTATCCCAGATAGATAATTACGATTGGGACGGAGATTCTAGACCAGATCATAACTTTAATAATGTTATTATTGCTCCAAAAACTTGTTCACAAAATAGAGAAGAGTTAAATAATAATGCAGTTGGTGCTTTTTTTAGAATGGACTTAGCTTTATCTAACGCTTCTGGAATTAAATATCTTTGGTTTAGAGCAGATCAACAGGACGCATTAAAATCAAACTTTGTAATGAAAATTTATCCTTTAAATGGTACTGATGCAAACTTTTATACTTTACTACAATCTGTTTCTGGAAATATAAATACTTTTACTTTAGTATCAAGCGATAATTAATTTTATTAAATTTCATTCATAAAAATTTCGCATTTTTCATTAATCAACAGATTATTAGGTTAGCTAAAGGGAAATTTTGACAAGCAAAATTGCTATCGTCTTTTTCATACTTTGATAGGTTTTCAATTCAACCTTGCATCGCTTGGTGCAAGATCTTTTCAGCTTACTTATATCCCCGACTTTAAAAGTTGGGGATATTCGTTCATTTCTACTAAAATAAATATTAAACTTTACATATTTTTATGATTGTGATAATCAAAAAATATTGATTTTTAACTACAGATAATTTTATTTTTTTTTTCATCTAAAATTTTTATTTATTTAATGAAAGGACAAAAATGAAATATAAAGTTATATCATGTTTATTTGGATTATTTATCTCAAATATTATTTATGCAAAAGAATATATACCAAAAAACCAATTTAATGATTTTTTAAATCATAAAAATAATAGTAATAATTATACTAATAATTTTAATGAAATATCAGATATTAATGACATAAAAAATATTTTAGATCTATACATTACAAATAACGCTTCTTCGACATTTGTTACAGGAATTCCATTATTGATTCAGTGTGATAAATACCATAATGGAAAAAAATTTATTATTAATTCAGGTTTTCAAAGTAAATTTGGTTTTCAAATGACAAATCAAAGTTTATTTCAAATTGGTAGTAATTCAAAATCCTTTCTTTCTGTTGTAATTTTACAGTTAGAATCAGAAAATAAATTAAACATTGAAAATACTGTTGGAGATTTTTTTGAGAATCGTTATCCAAAGTGGAATAAAATAAAAATCAAAGAATTATTAAATATGACAAGTGGGATTTTTGATTATGCAAATGATGATGTTTTTTTATTCAAAGAAATTGGAAAAAATCCTTTTCAATTAATTACATCTGATGAAATTTTAGATCATATAAAAGATAAAGAACTTTGGTTCAACCCTGGGAGTAATTGGAAATACTCAAATACAAATTACGTTATATTAGGAAAAATTATTGAAAAGGTTACAAATAATACAGTAGCACATGAAATTCAAGAAAGAATTATTAAACCTTTAAAATTAAATCATACATATTATATTGAAAAATTCCCAAAGATAGATATCCCAAAATATGAAGAAAAAAATCTTATGGATGGTTATTATTTTGGAAATGAAAAATCACAATTCTCTCCATATTTAATAAATGGCAAAGGAACAATAGATTTTTCAATGTCATGGGGAAATGCTGCAGGCTCAATTACAAGTAATATAGATGATTTTAATAAATACTTACATGCCTTATTAAAACAAGATAATACTGGAAAATCAATACTCCTAGAAAAAAAACAATACGAAGAACTTGTTTCTTTAGTTGATACTATAAATGGATAAACCTTAATAGACGGAGTTAACAAAGAAAATACTAGTGGATATGGATTAGGATTGGGGGCAATATATCACTCTAAAATGCATTCAAGATTTTGGAGGAACTTTAGGATTTTATTCCACATGGTTATATTTTCCAGAGAAAAACATATCATTTATTTATTCACTGAATTCAAGAAATTCGAATAATTTCATGGAAGAAGTATTCCAACCAACATTTTCTTTTTTAGATAAAAATTGCTACTAAATGATTTGAGACATTGACAAAAAAAGCAATGCTTCAAATTATAATTAATCTAAAATAAGAAGTTTTAGGAAATTTAAAATAGAAAACAATATGAAATATTTATTTATAATAATACTAATTTTAAAACTCCATTTTTTGCCATTAAAAGCAAGAGGCATTGAATATATTCATCACGATTTACAGGAATATGAATCAACCGCTAATATTATTTGTTCAAATGGTTGTTATAAATGGAAATGGCTTAAAGAAAATATTATAAGTAAATATAAAATAACAGGGAAATGGGCTGAGTATAGGCAGGTTTCTTTTGCAAATTCACAATTCAAAATATTTACTCAATTTTATTTCATTGTAACTGATGAAAGCAAATTAAAAGAAATCTCATCTAAATGCATAGAACAATTTGGCATTGAATATTTCTACATTCATCCAGCTAATAGCATATGGGATGATTGGTTTTTATTTCGTTACCAGAATGGGATATTTCATGAAGGGGAATTTAATTTTAAAAAGCAGCAATGTGATTTAAATATGGAAAATTGCACAACCAAAAAAGGAGCATCATTTTATAAAAATAATTTCGGTTTAGATCAAACAATTCGTAAATTTTATATAGAATAAATAATATTCACATCTTCGTTGTCATAATATGATTATTGCATTTCTTTAAATTCACATTGATTTATTATATTTATATTTTGATCTAGTGAAGCATCGGGTACACATACTGCTCGTGATGGTTGAATTATTCTCCATTCATTTGAATTTTTAAATTCTTTTGGAATAGATATTTCATACTTGTTATCTATTGGTGATAAAAGAACAATATATTGATTATCTTCTTCTAATAAACGATAAATACAAACCACTTGGTTAAAATAGTTTGTTTCATCAATTCGTCTAAGGCCAAATACAAAATAATAGCCAAGAGATCTTGTATTGTTATTGCTGTTTTTATAAGCTTGATAATTTATAAACTGAGTCCAATTCCCTTTTTCAGTGCGTGCAATATGCGTCCCATCTTCATTTGCCTCAATTTCTGAGATGCTTGGGCAATTTGCATAAGAATAAATAGAAACGGAAGATCCTAAAAAAGCTATACATGTTTTTATTAAATTCATTTTATTCATAATTAAAACTTTCATTAATTATAATATTAATTTTTGTAAGAGATTAAAAATAATTCTTCTTTTGCAAAAACATTAGAAACATTTTCACCAAGATCAGGAACACCATGAATTCCAAGCTTTGCTAGATCAAATAAGT
>NZ_JBIPMD010000161.1:0-7813 GCF_044369315.1 Silvanigrella sp. | reverse complement strand
TTCAAACGGCATCCAAAGTCCGTTCAACAAAGGGCTTGCTTGTCCATGTTTTCGGAAGATTTTCTGCATGCCTTTTTAAGTACATATTCTTTTTCTAAAAACACATTCTCAACTCTTAACTGGCATTTTAAATAAGTCTTACCAGGAATATGATTATAATTTTCATAAATACTATCTGGCGGAAAAAAATCGTCGCCGCTAGAACTTATAATAAACTTTGGAATATTTAATCTCAATCTTTTATCCGAATTTTTATAGGCTAAAGGATCCTCTATATCTAATAATTCATTAAAATTTTTATTTTCAGTAAATTTGTGCATATTTTCTTTATAATAGGGATATAATGCTATCGGCCAATTATGAGCGTATATTTTATTTATTTTATTAAATAATTCTTTTGTATTATAGATATCAATTACAATTGGAATAATTGCTTTCACCCTGGTATCGGCAAGAGTTGCTAACCAAGCTGCCCAACCTCTTTTTGATGCACCACTCATAATAAAAGAATTTACTTTATATTTAGAGCCTAAAAATTCATGTTGAACTAAATCCATGGTTTTAATTGCAGACATGGCCATTGGCAAATGAAGCAAATTGATTTTATTTTTTATCGGATCATCAATATATAATTTCCATGTATGAGCTACTAAATAATCTTCTAATAGATCTGAGTTTCCTGGGAATGAAATGGGTTGATTTGGAACTAAATCAACAGAAATGACGATTGAATGAGTTTGTTTTGCAATGGAGAAAAAATCAATTGAGCTTTTTTTATTATTATTACTATCTCCAGAGTCAATATATAAGATTGGGGTTGTTAATTCCCTATAATTATTTGGTAAATAAACGGAAACAGTATGAACCCATTCATTTTTATTGGTTTCAATTTGCAGTGGATATCTTTGAGAGAAAAGTTGAAACTTTAATAAACTTCCTTCATTTAAAATTCGTTCTTCTGAAATTTTTTTATAATTTAGAGGGGTATCTTTGTGCATAAATATCATACAATTTAAAGCGCTTAAATTACTTGGGCAATTAGAATTTGAATAAATATTTTCCGAAAATAAAGCAGGAAGAAAGAAAGTTATTAGCTTACCTAGAGTTTTATAATGATTCATATGCACCTCATGATACTATTAAGAGATAGACTTTAGGGCATATTTAATATATATAAAAATTTAAATTTTGCGAGCAATTAAAATTCCTAAAATAGCTGCACAAGTTCCTATGATAGGACTTAATGAAATATACAATAATCCTTGAGCATATTTTAAATTTTCAAACATTTTTATTGCATCTAAACAGTAAGATGAAAATGTGGTAAAGCCACCTAAAAAACCGATCATAATTCCAGATCTTAATTCAGGAGAAATTTGGTTTTTTTCCGTTCCTAATACAAAAACAATTCCAATTAAAAAAGCTCCTAATATGTTAATAATAAAAGTATCATAAGGAAATGTGGTATTGAAAAATTTTTTAAATAATATTCCAATAAAATAGCGACTAAATACTCCTAATAATCCAAAAACTCCAACATATAATAAAGTCATTAAAAACCCCCAATTTAATCATTTTGTCATACTTTATTTTAAATAAACAGACAATTTTTAGATGTTTACATAAGTTTAACAAAAAAATTAAATAAACATTGCAAAAATAGTTTTTGCTAGTATAATGTCACAGCTTATTTGGTAAGAGAATGTTATCTTTGGTGTTTTGTTACTTAACAACTGATTTTTCTACTTACTTCATTACTTTAAAAGTATTTAAATTATCATAGAGTTTTTCAATGAAAAAAAATTATTATATTATTTGTTGTGCATTTATATCGGTTCTATTTTTAAATTCTTGTAAAACAACTGGAAAATTTGAAAAAAAAGAGAGTGCTCATTATACTTTTGAGAAAGTAAAATGGAACTCTGTAGAACTAAAAGAAGATAGCTCAAAAATTGATAATTTAAAATTAGCAATAGAGTCAAATTTAAAGTGGCTTAATAGAAAAAAAGAAGACTCTGTATTTAAATACAATGATATTTCTTTTACAACAAAAGATTTTATATGCACAATTAACTCTTTTTTAATTGATATTTCTGATAAAAATAGAGTTAGTGAAAGTATTCTAGAAAAGTACTTTGATATTTATAAAATTGAAATAAAAAATGAAAAACCAGTTTTATTTACTGGCTATTATATACCTTATGCAGAAGCAAGTGAAATAAAAACTTCTAAATATAAAGTACCCGTTTATAAAACACCTTCAGACTTAATTACGGTAAATCTTGAAGAGTTTAATCCAGATTATAAAGGTAAAGTAATTAGGGGAAGAGTTCATAAAAATAAGCTTGTTCCATATTGGACAAGACAAGAAATATCAGAAGGAAATAAACTCAAAAATAAAGATTTAGAAATTGCGTGGGTAAAAAATAAGACCGACCTCTTTTTTATTGAAATTCAAGGCTCTGCTTTGTTAAGTTATGCTGATGGTAGCAAAAAATACATACATTATGCTTCACAAAATGGAAGAGAATATAAACCAATAGGAGCCTTACTTTTAAATGAAGGTATTCTTAAAAAAAAGCGACGTTTCTATGCAGGCAATCCGTGCATGGCTAAATCAAAATCCAAAAGAAGTACAAAGAGTTTTAAATTACAATAAATCTTTTGTATTTTTTAATTTAGAAAATGAAGGTCCTTTTGGGAATATAAATGTTAAGTTAGTAGGTGGAAGAAGTATTGCAGCTGATCAGAGAGTATTACCAGCTGGTACTTTAACTCTTTTGGATTTTCCAATGCCCAATTTACCAAATGAACCTTTAAACAATTTATCTAAAAACACCGCTTTTTCACAACTTGCTTTTGTTCAAGATACAGGTGGAGCCATTAAAGGACCTGGTAGAGTGGACGTTTTTTGGGGTGAAGGGGATGATGCAGGAGAAATTGCTGGTGTAACAAAACAATCAGGCTCATTGTATATTTTAGTCCCAAAAATGAAATGTGGTGAATCTTTACTTGTTTCTAATAAATAAAAATTTTTATTGAGTAAAAAACAAATTTTAAATGAACATAAAATATGTAAAGCTCTGATATTACTATCTGAACTTTAGTTTTTATTAGAAATAAAAAAACGTCAAAAAATAATTTTTATTAAATGAATACAATTACGAAAAGTGCATAAGGAGGAGCGAGTAATGATAAGGTCTTTTTTAATCGCTTTCATAACTATGCTTGTTGTTTTAGGAAGTGGCTTTTTAATTCAAAGCTGCGGAAAATCAAATGAAAAAAATATAGCACTTTATGGAGCAGACTTTTAAATTCATTTTTTTCTATGAAATAAATTTTTATTTATAGAAAAAGATATATTTTATAAAACTATCTTTAATTTTAATTTTTCATTTAATGACAGGATCAATGCCTAGGTTTTTAAACCGCTTTTTCCAAGGAATTCTGTTTGTTAATAACTTATTTTTAATTTCTTCTAAAGAATATCCTTTATCTTTTTCTAATGATAAATCATAATAATGAGTGTTTTCTAAGTCTAAAAAATTTTGTTTATAATTTGAATATAATATTATTTCCTTATTGAATTTATTTTTTCTAAGTAATTTTGAAAAATTAATATTTAAAATATTTCTACTTCCATACATGATATCAGCAATAATAAAATCAAAAAAATTAAGGTTTTTAATATGTGAATCAATAAACTTATCTGGATCATTAAAAAATAATAAATTACATTTTTCATCTAGATGAGATTTCCATATGTTTTGGTAGAATTCCTCATCATCTATAATTGCAATATTTGTCATATAAAAAATCCTTATTTAGTATTTATTGGAATGAGAATTAATATTTCAACATTTTTATCTTTTAAATCACAACTTATATGACCTTGGTGTGAATCTATAATTTTTTTTGCAGTTACCATATCTAAATTATTATTAACATTGTTTTTATTTAAATAAAATGGGTTAAACATTTTATCTGTTTCATTTTTATCAATTAGATTTCCATTGAAGGTAAAAGCAATTTTTAAAAAATTTTGTTTTTTTATTTTTGAACTTTCAATTAATATTGAATAGTTGTTATTAGTAGTAATGTTTTTTATAATATAGTTTATTATTAAATTAAAAGATTTTATTAAATTGCTTTCATCGCAGTTTATATTTTGATCATAATTTATTTTACTTATAAATTTTGTATTTAAACATAGATCCGTATTTATTTTTTCTATAAATGTATATAAAGTCATTATTTTAAAATTATTTTTTATATTCTCTGTGTATTCTAATATGGAGGTTGAAATTGATTCAACTTTAAACATACTTTTTTCTATTTCAGCTAAAATTATTTTGTTCATTTCGTTTGGCTGTTTTTTTCTACATTATTTAAATATAACTTTAATAAATTAAAGGGTTTTCTAATGTCGTGTGAGAAAAACTTATTTAAATAATTAAAAAATTCATTTGAGATAATATGCTCATTATTTGTTTTCAAATCTTTAGTTTTATTTAAATATATTAATATTATAAATAATATAATTAATAAAGAAAATATTAGTAAATAAATTATATTTATAAAATCAATTGGAATTTTGTAATGTATTATAGCAACTTCTTTTTCATTAATTAAAATTGGAGTGCTTTGCCTAATCGCAAAAAAATTATTTTTAGATAATTTATCGAAATAAATATTTTTATCTATTTTAATTAAATTGTTTTTATAATCCCTTATTTCAATTTTAGATATACTTTCTGAAATTAAATTGGTGTTTATTATTTCACTTATATTATTATTGTTTTTATTATTAATTGACAGAGCGATTTGATTAGAAATATTTTGAATATTTTTCATGACTAAATTGATATTTGTTTTTTTTAAATTATATAAATTTAAAATGAGAATAAATATACATGTAAAAATAATTATAAAATTTAAATTAACCGCATTTGTTTTTCTAAAAAAAAGATTCATAAATTTTTTTCATTTTTAAAATTGGCTTTGATAAATTTCAGTCTGAACAATATCTTTCGTTTTTTCAAGATTCGTATCGGACTCTTTATTAGGTTTATGAATAGGAATTTGAAAGGCGGTTAGCTTTTGAAGAAACTTTGAATCTTTTTGATTCAGTACAATTGTAAATGATAAATCATCTTTGCTATCAATGATGATTCCCTTAATGTTTTTGGTTTTTTCCTTAGCAAAATCTTTGGATCCAGAGATGCTGTGAAATTCTTCTGGGTTTTTTTTGATAAAAGATTCCAGGCTACTTTTTATATTTTTAGATTTTAACTTCTTATTATCATGTGATAGATTGTTCTTTAATTTAAATTTATAAACCAATTCATTTTTAGAAATCAAATAATGATTAATTAAATAAGGTACGATTATATCCTTTTCGATGATGAATAACTGAGCATTTATTTTTTCATTCGTGTAATTGTTTGAACTGTTAGGCGTATTTAGTTTTGCAGTTAAATTTGAATCGCTAAAAATGAGGTTATGGCTATTATCTAGGCCAGATGCAGTAACTGTAAGTGTAAAAGCTGTTGTATATATTAATATTTTTTCTTTTGAAAATATATTTAGCATATGATTATTGTTCTTTTAATTAGAGTTATGTGAATTCATTAGGCTAAAAAAAAACCAACGAATGTTACTCAAGCTTAATTTGTTCCTGTCAAATGTCTTTTAAAAAAAGGAAAAAGTCTTAACATCAATAGTATTTTTATTTTTTAAAGTCAATAATAATTTTTTTAGAAATTTTCATTTTTAAAATTAACATAGTAAAAATTATACATTTCAAAAACATTAATGTTTCTCAATTTTAATTGCTGTTATTGGTAATCTATTGCAAAAAAGTTAATCATTTAAAATTATGATCTTTTTAAGAAGAGTTTTATTTCTAATAAAAAAGATTTGCTTTTATAAGAATTTAGTTTATTTCTTAAAAGTTAACTTTGTTAACTTATACCTAAAAGGAGTAAGAACTTGGCAAAAAAAAATATACCAATACTTCTAATGATTCTATTTGTGATGAATTAAATGATCAGGATTCAGATAAAGAGTTACAAGAGCATGAGCGTGAAGAAATAAGAAAACAATTATCTCATTTTCTAATCAATTTTAGAGCTACAAACAGATTCACCCAAGCACAAATGGGAACCAAGTTAGGCTGTTCTCAGCAGCAATATAAAAGAGTTGAAGATGGTGAAGAGGAAAGAATTGCAAATGCTTTATCCTATATTAAAAAATTTGCGGACTTAAATGGAGGCAAAAAGGTATCTGATTTTGTAGGGTATTTAATAAATGAACCACCTCAAATGAGAGCTAGTAATTTATCGACAAATGAACAAGTTTTACTTTCTAGTTTTGCAACTGTGGATAGAGAAGATCGAAGATTATTTATTGAGGGCTACTGTAAAGATAACAACGGCCTTAAGTTTGCTAAAATAATAAAAATTTTAAGTATGATTCCGAATTTAAGCAATGAGTTTTTAGATCTATATACTTTTGCTCTTCTTGAAAATAGGTCGAATCCCGATTTTATTGATATAGATGAGAAAAGAGTCATGTATGATAAACTTCGTGAAAAGCAAAAAAGAAGTTATAAGAAAAAAAATATAGAATTAATTAAAAATTAGAAGAAGAATTTTAGTTATTATTTATTTTTTCATCTAACCATTGATGAGCAAAGTGAATTAATTCTCTTTGGTTTATTAATTTAGATTCTGCATTTCCTATTTTACCTCTTTTAAAAACATGTTTTTTTTCAAATTCATTGCCAATCGTGTTAAAAAATTCTGTTGAATAACAGGCTTGTTTATAATTTTTCCATTCCCGTTCTCCTTTTTCATTATAGATAGGAGATCTTTTTTTTTCTTGAGGGTATTGCCTGCATTTCTCTTCGGCTAAATGGAGAGATGTGTTACTTTCATGCGTAACTCCAATGAGTAAGATGTGACCGTTTTGTGAAAAAATTTTATTCAATGGAGATTTATCTCCAAAGCCATGATCCAAAGAATGTTTTTCAATAATTTTATCCGCTTTTTTACCCCATGCTGCAAAAGAACATGTGGGATGATTGCTTCTAACTACAGATCTGAAATTTCGAAATACTTCTGGTACCACTCCAATTTCAAAAGTTGGAGTATGGATTTGATCGAAAGGTGGCATCGTTTCTTTAATTATTTCCCACCAATCTTCAGGAACAGCCGGTTGAGTCCAATCCTTTGGATCGCTTAAATCTGCGGAATGTGAAGGCATTATTAGAGTGCCTTCTTTCGTTAGAACTTCTTGAAGAGCTAAAATTAAGGTTACTGCCCCACCATTTATCCAGCCAATTTTACTAAGTGATGAATGAACAAGAATGACCATTTCGGGTTCTACACCTAAATGGAAAAGATCTTTTTTAAGAGACTCTAAAGTATTTGGTAAATTTGTATTAGATATAATTTTTTTTATACCCATAAATATATTCCTTTATAATGGAATTATAATATAGATTAAATAATTTAAACAATAAAGTAAAGAATATATTTAATGAATTTAAATTTAAGCTAAATTTTTAATAAATAATATTAATTAATTTTAAAATTTATAAAATAAAAAAATTCTTATTTACAAATAAAATTTTTAACATCATATTAACTCTTCTGTGTTACAATGACTACTTTTTTATTATAAATAATAGGAGAATTTTTATGGTGCGCCAAGATAAGTGCGTAAGAACCAGTGAGTGCGAATCTCACCCACGTAAAGATTAGCCATCAGCGTGGAAGTAAGCAGTGCGATTAATAAGGTAACAAATTAA
>NZ_JBIPMD010000026.1:0-24505 GCF_044369315.1 Silvanigrella sp. | reverse complement strand
TTGTAAGCTCAATCGCCCCTTGCTTGAATTCGCTTGTATACCTTCTTTTGGTTAACACCATTTCAACACCTCTTTCCTATAAGTTTTTTTCGGATCTGGGTGTCTACTTTCTTAGGGGAGGATCAAGTTTAGCAATATTAATTATGAAAGCAGACTGTTTAAATTCGTCAGGATCTATTTCTACTTCACAAACAAGCTCAATGAGCACTAGTGACGCAAATTCTGTGTATACTTATTTAACAAATGCTCAAACGAATTTTAATAATGCCGGAATTAAATCTGGGTCAAACTCAGGATCGGGAATGTTAGCTAATATCATTAATCAAATAAACTCAAGTTCAGGAGCTTCCAACTCGGCAAAAGTGATTAATTTTATAAATTCACAACAATAAAATCTAGCTATTTTTCAAAAAGAAATATTTAAAGTTTTTATTAAATTTTCTTTTAATTTATAAGAGTCTATTTTATAACAAAATTGTTGATTTATTTTTTTATTATTTTCATTAGTTTCAATTGTTCTACCTGAATCAATTTGTTCAAACGCTTTTATATTTTTCATACTCTCACTAAACTGTTTATTTGCCATACTAAAGTTACTACCAAATTGCTTTAATTGATTAAAACCATTAGTTGATAAATCATATTTAGTCACAATATCAATAGAAACATTTTTTTCTAAACAAAATGATTGATACATACAAGCGGCAGTTAATAAATCCCGAAAATAGCATTCACCAGACTTTATAAAATCTATATTTTTATCTAAAATATCTGCATAAAACTTCGCTGCTTTTGTATTTGTTTGTTTTTTTGTTTATCTACATAATCTAATGTAAATTTAGCTTGATTTGTAGCATCTAATGGCACTAATGTAATAGGTATAGACGAATTAAATACAATTTTGGCTGCTAAAGGATCAACCCAAATATTCCACTCTGCATAATTATTTGATAATTCTTTTGTATATATAGACGTTTTCAAATTACCTTTTACATTTAAAGCCCCACCCATTATATATATTCGCTTTATTTTTTTTACATCATTAGGGTATTTTTGAATTAGTTGCCCTATATTTGTAAGCGGTCCAATAGCTAAAATTACTACCGATTTTTTATTTTTATTTAATATGTCATGATACCATTCAACAGAATGTTGAGTTAAATTATGAGGACTCGGATTTTTTGCAATGATGACTCCATTTAACTTATCTGCACTTTCTCTCCATTTATCTGGAAAGGTATGAAAGCCTTCCATTGGAACAGAATCACCACATGTAATCGGAATAAATTCATGCTCACGGCCTGTTAAATATATTAAATCTGCAATATTTTTTTGAGCGGGCTTGCAATGAGCTTCCCCTGTTGCAGCAACTGTAAATTAGATTGTTTTTTTTTGATTTAAAGTATATAAAAGAGCTACCCAATCATCTATTGCTAAATCAGTATCAACAATAAGATCAAATTTTTCTTTTTCATATGCATGAACATAAGCAAATGAAAAAATTGAAGTAAGAATAATAAATAAAAAATATATTTTAGATAATATAGACATTCTAAATTTCTCCTATCTTAATTAAAAATTTGAAATTTATAATAAATTATTTTTTTATTTGTGACAATTAAAATAGAAATTCATTTTAGCTTATAAAATAAATAATAATTTGGTATTATTATTAAGATTCCCAATGAGTTTTCTTTTCTCAGAAAATCAAGCAATAAACTCTAGCTTTTTTTCTTAGGCAGGATTAATAAATAAATATAAAGGTTTCTTAAATGGAGGAGTAGTTATGATCGTGTCTTGTATCCAATTGAATCCCCAAACAGATTTAAAAGAAAATGTAATTATTGCTTTAAAATATATTTCAGAAGCAGCAAAGAAGGGCTCTGAAATTGTAGTTCTCCCAGAAATGTTTACCTATATGGGTGAAGAATCACATAGACATAAAACAAAGAGTAAAATAGGAGAAGGCGTTTTTAAAGAACTTCAAAATGCAGCAAAAGAAAATAAAGTTATTTTAATTTGCGGAAGTCATTCAGAAGAAATTAAAGATAATCCTAATAAAGTCTTTAATACTTGTTTAACTTTTGATAAAAATGGAGAAATGATTTCTACCTATAGAAAACTACATTTATTTAACCTCATCGACAGAAATGGAAAAGCTCTTTATTGCGAAAGCAATTCTTTTGAATATGGAAAATCACCAGAAGGTTATTCATTTGAAACAAAAGAAGGAAATTGGAAAGCTTTAAATATTATTTGTTATGATCTAAGATTTCCAGAAATTATCCGCAATAATGAAAAAATGAAAACTGCCCCGTTTGACATTATTTTTGTAACGGCAGCATTTACATGGCAAACAGGAAAAGATCATTGGGAAATATTGTTACGAGCTCGGGCTATTGAAAATCAATGTTATGTGATAGCTTGTAATCAAACTGGCGAGTTTTTAAATGGACAAAAAAGAAATTACGGCAACAGTATGATTATTGATCCATGGGGAAACATTGTTGCAAAACTTGATGAAGAAGTTGGAATTTTACAAGCAGAAATAAAAAAAGAGAATGTAATTGAATCAAGAAATAGATTACCTGCTTTAGCTGATAGGAAAATGTATTAGGAATGGTATTTCCATTAAACAAAAAAATAACCATGTGGATTTTATCTTCGGTTATTTTTATGGAAATGCTAGATACAACAATTATAAATACAGCCATTCCTGAAATTGCAAAAACGTTTCAAACCCATCCTATAAATTTAAAATTAGCCGTAACTAGTTACCTTATAAGTTTAGCTATATTTATTCCAATAAGCGGATGGGCTGCTGATAAATATGGTACAAAAAAAATTTTTACTCTCTCTATTTTATTATTTACAATAAGCTCTGTATTTTGCGGATTATCTAATTCACTTTATGAAATTGCTTTTTTTTAGAGCATTACAAGGTTTTGGTGGAGGATTAATAACTCCTGTTGCAAGACTCATTATGGTAAGAGTTTTTCCTGTAAATGAGCTTGTTATTGCTACAATGTATATATTTCTCCCAGCAAGAATTGGAACCATCCTTGGTCCCTTAATTGGGGGGATTATTTCATCATACACCACTTGGCGATGGATATTTTTTATTAATATCCCAATAGGAATTATCTGTTTATTTTTTGCAAGTAAACATATTAAAAATGAAGTAATAAATTCAAATTCAAAGTTAGATATGAAAGCATTTATTTTAATCGGAACATCATTATCTTGTTTGGCTTTATTTTTGGAGTTTATAGGAGAAAAAATAATTCCAAATACTTTATTATATTTTATTTTGGGAGTTGGAATTATAAGCTTGATATTATTTATTTTACGCAGTTTAAAACTAAAAGATAAATCTATATTAAATTTACAGTTATTTAAGCTAAGAACATTTAGAATTGGCACATTATCAAATGTAATAGCTTTTATTTCAACAGGAGGTATTCCATTATTGCTTCCTTTATTATTTCAAATACAATTTAAATTATCACCTTTAGTCTCTGGCTTACTTATTGCTCCAATGGCCGTGGGTGCTATGTTTATGAGAGGTATAGCACCAAAATTTATTAAAAAATATGGATTTAAAAAAGTAATTACTTACACTCCTATTGGTATTTTTCTTTCCTTAATAATGCTTTCATATATAAATATAAATAGTAGTTATTTATATATTATTACTTCATGCTTTTTTCTTGGTTTTTTTTCTATCTCACTCATGTCTAGCAATGGTACATTAATTTATGTTGATATTCCTAAAATGAATTCATCAAATGCAACAAGCTTAGATAGTACAATTAGGCAGTTTTCTTCTGGAATCTCTATTGCTTTTTCAACACTTTTACTTACATATTTTTTAAAACTCACAGATAACCATATTTATTCAGATAATGCAATAAATGCATTTAGATATACTTTTATTGCTTTAGCAGGAATTATTTTAATCGAGTTTTTTATAAGTTCAGGATTAGCAAAAAATGATGGCGAGAAGGCATCAAAAGGTTTATCATAATTTAAAATCTATTTACTTAACCTTTAATTGAAAGAAAATAATTATGAATTTTCCATTAAATAAAAAAATAATTATGTGGATTTTATCTTCTGTTTTATTTATGGAAATGATGGACTCTACGATAATTAATACAGCAATACCTGAAATTGCAAAATCATTCCAAACCTATCCTATTAATTTAAAATTAGCGGTCACTAGTTACTTAATTAGTTTAGCAATATTTATACCTATAAGTGGTTGGGCCGCTGATACCTATGGAACAAAAACAGTATTTTCAACAGCCATTATTATTTTTACTATAAGTTCTATTTTTTGTGGATTTTCGAATTCACTGATAGAGCTTTCTATATTTCGAGCCCTCCAGGGTTTTGGTGGAGCTATGATGACTCCCGTAGCTCGACTTATTATGGTCAGAGTTTTTCCGCCAAGTGAACTTGTAAAAGCAACTATGTACATTTTTTTACCAGCACTATTGGGTCCCGTTCTCGGGCCTTTAATTGGAGGTTTAATTACAACATATACAAATTGGAGATGGATATTTTTTATCAATATCCCCATTGGTCTATGCGCCTTGTTTTTTACTCAAAAATATATTGAAAATGAAATTGCTGAACATAAAATAAAAGCAGATATTATAGGGTTTTTATTAATTGGAACTTCATTATCTTGTCTTGCTCTTGCTATAGAATCCATAGGGGAAAGTTTCATACCAAGTTATATTTTAAAAATAATATCATCTATTGGAATAATAACATTTATTATGTTTATATTTCATGCAATTCAATATAAAGAAAATTCTATTTTAAACTTACAATTATTTAAATACAGAACATTTAAAATTGGAGTTATTGGAAATTGTATTGCCTATATTTCAACTGGAGGAGTTGCTTTTTTATTACCTCTAATGTTTCAAATTCAATTTGGCATGACACCATTAAAATCTGGTTTACTAATTTCTCCAATGGCTATTGGTGCTATGGTTATGAGAGGAATCTCTTCTCAATTTATAAAAAAATTTGGATTTAAAAAAGTAATTTTTTTCGCGCCTTTTGGAATTTTTTTATCTTTGCTTTCCATTGGATTTATTACAAGAGAAAGTTCTTATATTTATATTATCATATGTTGTTTTTTCCTAGGATTTTTTAATATTCTACTTATGTCAAGTAATGGCCCCATGATTTATGTTGATATTCCTAAAAATAAATCAGCTAATGCGACAAGTCTCGATATTACAATTCGACAATTTTCAGCTGGTCTTTCGGTAGGAATTGTTTCGTTTTTATTAATTACCTTTTTAGATCATTTAAAAACAACAATAAATTCAGAAGAAGGCATTAAGTCGTTTCATTATACATTTTTTATTTTATCTGGAATTATCTTACTTCAAATTATTGCAAGTTTTGGCTTAAAAAAGAACGATGGCGAAGAAGCTTCTCGTGGCGCTAGTTAAAATTATTTCAAACACTTATTATACTATAATAAATACAAATTAAAGTAATTGAAGCCATAATAAACCAAAGAATAACTCCTTGAATTAAAGGCTTAATTCCTACACTTTTTAATGCTTGTCTTGTCAAATTTGCACCAATACAAAACAAAGTCAGAATCAATGCATTTTCAGAAATATGTTTTATAAATAATCCTGGCGCTTTCGCCCAAGGAACCCAAGTTGCGATAGCTGCAGTTGCTAAAAATCCTAAAATAAACCAAGGTTTTTGGGCTTTAACATTACTATTTGAATCATTCAATTTCTTAGCTAATAAGAACCCAACTATTAAAGTAACAGGAACAATCCATAAAGCTCTTGCAAGCTTTATAGTTGTACCAATTTCAAGCGCTTTTTCTCCATATTGCATGCTAGCACCAACAACAGAACTGGTGTCATGAATTGCAAGTGCACTCCAAAGTCCAAATTGCTCTTGAGTCAAATGAAAATAATGACCTAATGCTGGAAAAATAAATAAAGCGCTCGCATTTAATAAAAACACAATTGCTAAGGAAACAGAAACAGAATTTTGATCTGCTTTGATAGTTGGGGAAAGAGCTGCAATAGCACTTCCTCCACAAATTGCAGTCCCAAAAGTAACAAGCAATGAAATATCTTTTTTATTATTAAGTAAGTTTCCAATAAAAATACCAACTATAGCTGTTAAAGTAATTCCAATAACAGTATATCCAACTCCAGAAAAACCTACTTTTGCAACTGTAAGTAAATTCATTCCAAAACCCAATCCAATAATTGACCAAGTTAAAAGTTTAGATGCAATAAATTTTGTTTTCTCTGGATAAGGATTCCCGAAAATCAAAGATAATAAAATTCCTGATAAGACCGCTAATCCTGAAGCCATTTTTGCAATTTGATCATGAATATAAGGTAGTAATAATAAGAGAACCGCTACCAAAGGAAATAATATTTTTAAAAAATATTTTTTAATGGCTTTCATATTATATTATTCTCTTTCTGTTTCATATTAAATTAAGCTCTAATAATATCTAAAATTAAAATAAGCCTTAGATTTTTTTGGTATATATCAAAGAAAATAAAATGGAAATAGGAGTTTTCTCAAATCAAAACAAAGAAATAATCCATTGAAATTATTAAATTTTTATATTAATTCGCATTTTTAAAAATTCCTACTCGAAAAAGTTGATTTTTTTTCTTCCATAAGGTACTAACCCCCTCACTGCGGATGTGGTGAAATTGGTAGACACGCACGTTTGAGGGGCGTGTGCGCAAGCATGGCGGTTCGAGTCCGCCCATCCGCACCATTATTTCTTTGTATAAATTCCTAAAAAATACTAAATATACAATTAAAATCCATTCACAAATTCATGCCCTAAAACTTCTAATTTAAATTATTTTTTAAAATTGATCTTTTGTTAGAATGCCTTTCTCAAACCTAAGCCTTCTTTTCTAATTTGGTGACATCGATTTGACAAACAAGCTTACTCAAAAAGAAACCTTAAAATACTCAATTCTAAAAAACAGGGCAATTTTAATTTTTAATTTTAAGGTATTCCACATTATATCTATTACTGGTAAAAATCTATACGATGTTCTAAGGTCGAAAACTGTAAAATGCCATGTATGTCCCTAAAAGGATTTACAATGGAGCTAAATTAAAAAAAGTTATTATTTGGAGTTATTAAAAAATGGGAGCTTGGGAATATGTATTAATCATAGCTATCGGAATAGCTGTGGCAGCCCTTGCGTTTTTAGGCGTTCATACCATGAATATGCGAGCCTTAGCGCGAGAGCTGAAATTTAAACACGAAGAAGCTGAAAAAAGACTATCTGAAGCAAGGCTTCAAGCAGAAGAACTTGTAAAAAAGGCCCTTAGAGAAGCAAAAGAAGTCGCTATCAACGAAGGCCGAGATTTTGAGAGACTTCAACGAGAAAAAAACTTAGAAATTAAAAAAGTTGAAACCCGAATTCAAAAAAGAGAAGAAACCTTAGAAAAAAAAGCACAACAATTAGATCAAAAAGAAAAAGATTTAAAACAAAAATTTGAAGCTATTGAAATTGAAGAAAATAAAATTCAAGAAACTCTTAAAAAATCCTTAGAGACACTTGAAGAAAGTAAACTTAAACTTGAAACTGTGGCACGCCTTTCCCAAGAAGAAGCAAGAGAACAACTCAAAAAAGCAATTGAAGTTGAGGTTAGAAAATCAGCTAGTGCTGAAATTCGTTCTGCTGAAGATGAGGCTAGAAAAATTGCAGATGAAAGAGCAAGAGGAATTATTGCCACTTCTATTCAACGAATTGCAAATGAATTTGTTACGGATGCGACTGTTTCTGTAATTAGTTTGCCTACAGATGATATGAAAGGTCGTATTATTGGTAGAGAAGGTCGAAACATAAGAACAATCGAACAAGCGACTGGTGTTGACTTGATTATTGATGACACGCCTGAAGCCGTCATTATTTCATGCTTTAACCCTATTCGAAGAGAAATTGCAAAAACAGCAATAGAGCGTTTAGTTGCTGATGGCCGAATTCATCCTGCTAGAATTGAAGAAGTCGTTCAAAAAACAAGAAGCGAATTTGAGCAAATAATTCGAGAAGCAGGCGAACGTTCTTCATTTGATTGTGGTGTTACTGGGCTACATCCAGAGGTTATTCAAGCTTTAGGCAAATTAAAATATCTCACAACAGGTGGCCAATCTGTTTTACAACACTCTATTGAAACCGCACAAATAGCTGGAATTATAGCTGCTGAACTCGATATTAACGTACGTCTTACAAAAAGAGCCGCTCTACTTCATGATATTGGCAAAAGTTTAGACGAAGAGTCTGAAGGAAGTCACTCTCATGTTGGAGCTTTATTTTTACAAAAATATGGAGAATCTCCTGAAGTTATTGAGGCTGCAGCAAAACATCACAGCGAAAGTCTTCATGGAGTGAATCCGATCACTGTCGTTGTTCAAACGGCAAATATGCTCAGTAACTTTAGACCAGGCGCAAGAAAAGAATTTCTTGAAAAAGCAATTGACAGGCTAAAAGACATGGAATCTACTGTAGAAGAGTTTGAGGGCGTTGAACAAGCTTTCGTTATTAAATCTGGTAGAGAAGTAAGAGCCATGGTATCTCCTACTGTAATGGATGACGAAGCTGTCACTTTACTTGCTAAATCTGTAGCAAAAAGATTACGTCACGACCTTCATCAAGCAAGTAACATTAAAGTAACTATGGTTAGAGAACAGCGAGCAACACATCTTGCAAAGTAAAATTTTATTAAATCATTTCACAGGCGAATTTTTCTACTCTTCTTTTGAAAAAATTCTGAAACCGAAACACCAAAGCATAAAAATTTTAATGCTTGGCGATGTATTAGGTAGAGGCGGAAGAAAAATTGTTAAAAAAATTCTTCCCGAATTAAAAAAAACGATTCCACTCGATTTTGTCACAATTAATGGAGAAAATCTTGCTGGAGGATTTGGTATTACCTTTAAAATTTATGAAGAAATGAAACAAGCTGGAGTCGATGCTTTCACAATGGGAAATCATTGGAAAGATAAAGCAGATGTTCATATCATTCGTAAAAATCACAAAGATCTCATTTTACCACAAAATTTAAATGGCATTAGCGATATAGATAAAGCGCCTACTTTTTATCTTCCAGAAAGAAACAAAAATTTAAACATTATTAATTTAATGGGTAATTTTGCTATGAAAGAAGAATATAAAGATCCATTTGAATTTTTAACAAAAGAAAAAAATAATTTTGAAGATAAAGTAAAGTCGGGATCAAATATTGTTATTGCAGATATCCATGCCGAAGCAAGCTCTGAAAAACAAGCTATTGCATGGTATTACGATGGCATTTTAGCAGGTTTAATCGGAACGCACACTCATACCCCAACAAGCGACGAGCGCCTTACAGATAAAGGAACCGCTTTTCTAACTGATGTTGGTATGACAGGAGCTTATGACAGTGTCATAGGTATGGATAAGCATAGAGTAATTACAAAATTTACCAATCCAAGCATAAAGCTTCCTCACGAAGTAGCTGAAAATGAACTCTGGTTTTGTGGATTTTTAATTGAAATATGCCCAAAATTAAATATTTCAATTGCTTGTCACCGCTTGCAATGCAGAGGCATTGAAGAGGAAAATTGGATTGTTACAAGTATCTCAAAAAATTTAAATTAATTTTTTTCAATTATTCTTAAATAATATAAAATTTTTATGTATTACAATCCTAAATTCATTTTAGGATTATTTCATAATTATTCTATAATGTTAACATTTTATTTTAAAATCAAAGGAAATTTATGCATATCAATTATTTGTCAATTAAACATAAATTTTTAACTTTATTAATTTTATTATTTTCAATAATCTCATGTAAATCTATTAAATCAAATAATCTGAATAATAACATAGATTATTTATATGTGTTTTATGATGCAGGAGAAACATTTTCATTGCTCCCTGTTATTGAAAAAATGGAAAAAGAAAATTTGAAATATAAAATACTTTTATTAGGAAAGGGCTCCTTAAACGCAATTGAAAAATCAAATTTTACAAAGAATATTATTAATATTAAAAAAAATTGCAGTAATGATTTTTTGCTAGGAGAATCTACATCTCGAGAAAATAAAATGAATAAAAAAGTACTACATGAAGTTGCATCATGTTATAGTCCTAAGAAAGTTATTACAGGCTTAGTTAGTAGTTATCAAAGTCAATTAATTGAATATTATTATCAAACATCAAAAGCAAATTTAGTTGGATTTTATGATGGATTTTCTTTACCTGATTTATCTATTTTAAAACCTTTTAATAACAAATTAAATCAAATTTTAGTGCCATCAAATAATATTTATACTTTCTTGAATGAAAAAAATATGATGAAAGATAAAATTAAAATTGTTGGACAACCTGCAATTGATAAATTTATTTTGGAATCTAAAAACATGGACATTCAAAAAGTTAAAAAAACATTAAATATTGTTCCTGATAAAAATGTGATAACTTTTATAGGAGGATACGGTAAAGAGTACGAAAAAGTTTTTCAAAATTTCATCCAAGAATCAGAATCCATAGAAAATACTTTCTTTATAATTAGTATTCATCCTGCCGTTAATGGTAAATTTGAATCAGATATTATTAAAAAACGAAACCTAAAAAACTTTATCATAATTAAAAATGAAATTCCTACAGTATCATTAGTTACTATTTCTAATTTAGTCATAAGCCAAAGATCAACAGTTGGTATTCAATCCTTATTTATAGATGTTCCTTCTTTATATTTTGACATTGAAAATTCTTCTTATACAAATATAGCCATTCAGCAAGGTTGGTCGCCTCAAATTTTAATTAAAAAAAATAGTTTACATATTGAAATTGATAAAATTTTAAAAAATAAAAATACTAAAATATTACCTAAAAATATAGAAGAAATTATTCCTAAAAATTCAACAGAAAATATTTATTCATTCTTAATGCATTAATAATGAATTTTTAAAATTTAAATTAATACTAAAATAATTAAAATTGACTTATAAAAAAAATATGTTATCCTCGAAAACGAATTTAAAAAAGATCTCTGTTAAATCCAAACTCTAAAATTTGTTTTGCCTAAATTCCTTTTAAAAGGAGTAAATATGTATTTAAAAAAATTAATTTTTCCTATTTTATTGTTTCCGAATTTATCCTATTCAATTGAGCATAAAGAAATCATTTTAAACGAAAATCCTCTAGTCCCATTTTTCAATGAATATTTACAAAAAAATAATTCAAAATTAAATAATGTCGATTCTATTGAAATGAAATGTTCATCTAATAATTTATGCATAGCAATTTCATACACATTTGGCAGCGAATGTTTAATATATGATATTGTAGGTAACTATAGTGAAAATAAAAAATTAGAGTATATTGAATTAACATCTGAATACCCAAATGGGAGTTATATAAATACCGAAATCATTCATTTTGAAAAACCGTTAAAAAGAATAAAAAGAAACAATTTTTTTTAAACCATCTATTGATGGAAGCTGGCTTGCAAATGAAAGAGCACTATTATTAAGACATGCTAGAAATCAATTGAATAAAGAAAAAATGGAAGAAAATAAAAAGAAAGCAATTCAAAATACGGATAAAAAGAAAATTATAAATCAAAATAATATTATAACTAAAGAGAAAAAAGACTCTCAGACCTATTTTTTTAAACCTTCAATTGATGGAAGCTGGCTTGCAAATGAAAGATCTAGGCTTCTCATTGAATCCAGAAAAATTAATCCAAAAAATAACTAAAAATCAATTCACATTCAATTTACTGCTTAAAGTTACTTTTTGTAACTTTAAAATTCTTTGCATGCTTAAAGGATCGTGTGTTGTACTATCGTAAAATTTAGTCAAATCATTTTTCATTTTTGTTCTTGAATTACCATCTAAATAAATCATATGGCCTGAAGGATAAACATTTATTTCAATATTTTTTCTTATACTTGGCTCAATATCCATCCCGGCAAGATCTAAATTAGTTTGATTAAAAGGAGTTACGGAATCATAATAGCCACTTGCTTGAAATAGTTTTAAATCTGGATTTAAAGACATAGTAGCAGCTAAATCACCCGCGGTATAAAGACCACTTCCCCCTTTGTTTTCTCCTGCTGGATCGACATGAGAATAATCCCAATTATTGCCAACAGCTAAGTTTAAATCTTGAAAAGCTGAAGTTGAAAAATATTTTAATTCTCCATTCAAATAGAAATTCCAAGACGATGTATAAGCTGCTTGAACATTCACTGTAGAAGGATCTCTATCAAGATAATTTAAAATATTTTTAACTATTCCTGTGTATATACCGGTAGCTCTCCCATCATAAATACCAATCGCTTTTCCTTTATCAGCAAGCAATCTTCCAATCGCATAATCTGTAATATCAGAAAATGGAGCTTTATTATATGGTAATAATGTTTGTGATTGAATGACAGAAGAGTCCAATCCTGTGTAATTTGCAGTTTGTTGTGCAATTGTATTGGACATAACATTCATTTTATTTATAAGTTCTGAAAGCTGTTTTGATAAAATTCTTTCAGCTGAAGTAACAATAGAAAGCACAGTAATAAGATCATTATAATTCGAATATTTTTTTAACATATCAGGAAGTTCTTTTTTAATATCTAGATCCGAATTATTTGTTAATAGAGCATTAAATTTATTATAATTATCTATCCAGTTTTGTAATACAGGGGCATAAACATTTTTAGAATAAGTTTTCATTTGTTCCATATACTGTGGAAGCGTTTGATTCGGAATACCAATTGTTTTTTTATGATACCAAGCATTTGCTGCAAGCGTTGGTAACATTCCTTCTGGAGCCCACCATTTGCTATAATCTAAAATAGAAGAAATAAGAGTGATTCCATTCAAATCTATTCCAGATTGGTGTAAAAAGTATGAAGTAACAGCGCTTCTTGGTGTTCCATAAGATTCTCCCATTAAATATTTTGGAGAGTTCCATCTGCCATTTTTAGTTAAGTATCGTTGAATAAATCCTGTGATCGACATGGCATCTTGATCAACTCCCCAAAAATCTTGATTTTTACTTGGAGCAATAGCTGCAGAATAACCTGTTCCAACTGGATTGATAAAAACAAGATCTGTTTTATCTAATAAACTATCTGGATTATCTTCTAAAGTATAAGGAGCAGGAGGAGTATAATCTGGCAATGATGTTTTTATTCTTTTAGGGGAAAAAGACCCTAATAATAACCAAACAGCAGAAGAACCTGGCCCTCCATTATATAAAAAAGTAACAGGACGAGTTTCTACTTCTTTATTATTTGCGGTATATGCGACATAAAACATTTTAGCATTTGGTAAAGAAGTATTTGGATTTATTGTAACCAAATGACCTGCAGTAGCTGTATAATTTATTTTTTTATTATTGATTATAATATTATTGTAACTTATTGCTTCTCCTTCTAATTTATCAGTCACAAAATCATTAGGACCACTTCCATAAATTACGGGATCAAAATAAGGTTTATCAATTTGGTTCAATCCTGAATTTGCATTTTCTTGATCTAATAATGAATTTTCATTTGTTAAAGAAGTTTTTTTCACGTTACCAGTTTTACCACAGCCATTAATTGCAATTATAATTACAGAAATAGCAATCATTTTTTTACATATTTTTCCATGGTTATTTAAACTAAAAGCCATTTTATTATCCTTATTATTAAATTTTTAAATTAAATTCTCAATTACGTAATTTGAAAAATATTACTACTAAATAAAAAAAAAGAAAATAGAAAATAAATATTTTTAAAATTGAAAGTTTTTGATATTTTAATTTTATTTTGTAATAAGATTATAAATTTAATTTATTTTTGCAGTCACATTTGTATTTATGCCGCTAGAAACTGAAAATTCTTGAGCAGACATTACAGATCCTGTTACTAATGAAGTCACTACCAAGCGGTATTTCCCAGGAAGGATCCATAATTTCTTTTGTACATTATTTGATAATAATAATTCGTTTTCTGAACCTAATGTTTCACTTTTAAATTGTTCAAGTTCTTTTGAAAAAGCTTTTTCAATATTTAGAGGAACTCTAAAATAAATATGGGAACAATTTTTAGATATTGTTGATTTTATTGTAAATTGTCTTGCAATTTCAATTCGAGTTTGGATATCCCAAACTCCTCTTACAGAGTCTGAGTTTATTGCAAATTGTGGAGCATCACCTAAATCAATTCCTATTTTTCCATTATTAATTTTGCACATACTATCAAAATTAATATCCATTTTTTTTGCAAAGGATTGCCCATTTAAATAAAATGTTCCTAAAGGTTTTTCTATATTTGCTGGAACATCTGTTAAACTTGCTAAACTCATATTAGGATTTTTTGCTGATTCAATTATGAAATTTAAAGATGAATCAATTAATTTTATTTGAGCTCTTACTACGGCTCTAGGTTGTAAATTTGTAATATTTAATTGAATTCCAACTAAAGATTTTCTACTTCTGTCTAATTCAAAATTATTTTCCAGTTCATTTAATGCAGTCTGTGAAATAAGAGAGGTTATTCTAGGCCATAAAAATGAAATGGTATCATTATAATACAAAATAGTATCTGGCGAGTATGCTAAAAAATAAGGTAACTCTTGTGCATTTTCTTTTAATAAAGCCTTAACAGAATTAGAAATAATATTTAGTTTTTGATTAAATGGCTCTTGATCTTTCTGGTTGATTTCCCTATTTAAACTTAAACAAAAATGGGACATATTAATAATTCTTCTATAAGATAAATAAGAACTTTGAGGTAAATAACGGATCATTCTACTATTAAGACTCGAAGTTCTTCCTGCACAAGAATCAAGTGATTTTTTTAATGTTTCAAACTCAGTTTTCAAAGATGTCAATGATGAAAACCATCCAAAGTCAATCAATGTCTCGGCAATTGTTTTTGTTAAATCATTATATTTACTTTTTGTAATTCTTGTAAAGCTTAGTTCAGCACCACCTTCAAAAACAATTTTACCAAAATTTAAAAATCCATCATCATCATATTTGGGCTCAACATCTTGTAAATTAAAAAAAGAACCTATAAATGGTATAAATACTTTATTTACTTTTGAACTTGTTTCTTTTGGAGAAAAATAAAATAAATTTGAAGTTTCATCAAGTTGAATTTTATTTTTTGCTCTAGTTAAACTAGCAGGAATAATTCCTAATAGACTCGCTCCTGAGTCTTTTGCAAGCTGCAAAACTCCATCTTTTTCTTGTCTCCATAAATTTTGAATTTCTTTAAAAGATCCATTTTCTGTATTTGATAATAAAGATTGCTGTAATTTATAATTACGAGATTCATCAACAGTTAAATCTCCCTTCAGTACGGACAATAGTGGAGAAGATCCAATTCTGCTTACAAATTGAACAGTATAATTTAAAGGATATCCTGTGCTTTGATTTTCAACTCCAACAACAACAAGTCCTATAGGAATATTTCCTAATTTAATGACATACCAAGAATTGTATTTTAAATCTGAGGTTGCTGTCTCTGGAACAGGAAATGCTTTTGTATCTTGTGCCGCACTGGCGACACCAACTTCTGGGATGCTTTTTTTAATTTCAAATTTTTCATTTTGAAAAAATAATAAAGCAATAGCAGCTCCAATCGCTAGCAATCCAAAAAGGGATAGAATAAAAACCTTCAGTTGTTTTGACATTAGATTCCCCATAAGCTGTCCGCTGGAATAGAACCAGTTTTGCCATTAGGTATTATTGTTTATAAGAAAGAATAGCATGATTCTTCTTTATGATAAAAAAAAGGGATATAAAAATATTTTAAAAGACTTCGGGCCTCTCATTTTATCTTTTCATATTCATTTTATAGCTTTTATTGTTTTTTTTACTTATCAACAAAAAAACCAAGAAATAAGTCTTAACCAAAATAATAAAAAAAATGTTTTACATGTTAAAATCATGAAAAATTTTGATAACTCAGAAGAAAAATCATTCAAAAATAAAATGAAATCAACAAAAGTAATTAAAAATAAATTTCATACAATATCTCAATCACATCAGAAAAAAATGGAAATATTGAATCAAAATAATAATACGATTCTTTCCAAAAAAATAGAAAATGACTTTTCATTAGCAAATGAAACGGTTTCAATACACGATAAATTACCTGAACCTTTAAATGAAGAAGTTGTTATGAATCCATTTTGTAATCTTAAACTTCCCAAATCATTATTAGGACAAAACCTTTTCCCGAAAAAATATAAAGCTCATTTTAAAATATCTTATAAAAATGGAAAAACACACAACTTTGAGCTTATAGAACTTTATCCCGAAAAAGAAGGTTCTTCTTTTTTAGACAAATCTGTCAAAAAATCTTTTGAAAATCAAATATTTAACCTACCAAAAGAAGCTTTTTTGCAATGGCTTGATCATATCAGGGAAATTAATTACCCTTCTGTTCAGAACCAAAATCCAAATGGGGACAATTTATTCATTGTTCTTGAGTTTCAAGAACCAAACTGATAATTCATTTTAACGTTAGAGGTACAACTCCTTTTCAATTTTGGAGATTTTGTTAGATGATAAAGATGGAAAGACATTCTACGCCTGAAGATGTGCTCTCACTAAAAAATACACGTATATTTATTGTCGGAGATATTATCCTTGACACATATATAGAAGGAAAAGTTTCTCGCATTTCTCCCGAAGCCCCTGTACCTGTTGTTTTAGAAACACATAGAAAAGCAGTTCCGGGTGGCGCTGGAAATGTTGCGGCCAATGTCGCTTCTATGGGTGGAGCTGCATTTTTGTGTGGAAGAGTAGGGAACGATTCCGAAGCAAATGTTCTTAAGGGAATTCTTGAAGACTTTGGTATAGATATTCATTCCCTTATTATCTCTAAAGAAATACCTACTACTACAAAAATGAGAATTGTTTCTGGAAATATGCTTACATCAGGTGCCCAGCAAATTGTTCGAGTAGATAAAGAAAAAAATGAACAAATTACTCAAGAAGAAGAAACACGAGTTCTAGATCTTTATGAAAACTTTTTAAAATTTGGTGGAAATCGTTGTCTCATTATTTCTGATTATGGAAAAGGATTTTTAAGTAAAACATTAATTCGTTCTTTGATTAAACTAAGTAAACAGTATCATACCCCTGTTGTAACAGATCCAAAAAGTGAAGATGTATTTCGTTATGCAGGATCTACAGTTATTAAACCGAATTTAAATGAAGGAAGATCTGTTTTAAAAGTTCTTAAACCAGGTTCTTTATTTTCTAATTTTGATGAGGAAATGAATACCATTGCTGATTGTTACTTAGAAACAAGTGGCAGTGAAAACTTAGTGATGAGTCTTTCTGAGCATGGTGTTATGTGTAAGGGTAAAAATATAGAAGGAACTCTTAAAATAAATACTCATGCTTTACAGGTATCCGATGTTTCAGGAGCTGGAGATACTCTTATCTCATTTTTAGCAATGAGTCTTGCTGCAGGACTTTCTATTGAAAGAGCTACAGAATTAGGAAATATTGCTGCGGGTATTGCTTGTGGAAAAGCTGGAACAGCAACAATCTCTTTAAGTGAATTTTTAGAGGCCTTAAAAATTCGTAATGAAGCAATACATCCCGAAAAATTAATGAGTCTCGATTCCCTTGTCCAAATATCGCAGGATCTGAAAATTCAAAATAAACGTTCTGTATTTACCAATGGATGTTTTGATATTTTACATGCTGGCCATGTTGATTATTTACAAAAAGCAAGATCACGAGGTGATTTACTTATTGTTGGCTTAAATTCAGACAGCAGTGTTTCTAAATTAAAAGGTCCTTCAAGACCTGTTCAAACATCGTCAGATAGAGCCGCTATTTTAGCTTCCTTAGCGTGTGTTGATTATATTGTTATATTTGAAGAAGATACGCCTATAGAACTTATTAAAGCATTAAAACCAAATACTTTGGTAAAAGGTGCTGATTACACAATTGAAAATACGATAGGTGCAAAAGAAGTTTTATCTTGGGGCGGAAATGTAGAACTTATTTCCCTATTACCAGGAAGAAGCACAACCTCAATTATTCAAAAAGCACAAATTGGCGAATAATTAAATAGGAAGTATTATAACTTGTTCCTGAACTTTTTTTAAGATAAAAGCAAGATGTCGATTTTAATTTATTATTTATTTAAGGAATTTACTAAATGAAAATTATTGCTACCGAAAATGCACCAAAAGCGATTGGTCCTTACTCCCAAGCAATTGTATTAGGTAACATGGTTTATTGCTCAGGTTCTATTCCATTAAATCCAGCAACAATGACTGTAGAAGCAACGACAATTGAATCACAAACGGAACAAGTATTTAAAAATATGTCTGCAATTTTAGAAAATTCTGGATCTGGTCTTGAAAAAGTAGTTAAAACGACAGTTTTCTTAAAAAGTATGGATGATTTTCAAAAAATGAATGGAGTATACGAACGCTTATTTAAAGGACATGCTCCTGCACGTTCGACTGTTCAAGTAGCTAAACTTCCTTTAGATGTAATGGTAGAAATTGAATGTATTGCTACTTTGTAAAAGTAACAATACATTTTCATAAAGACTTAATCAATTTTATTCGATTTTTTAAAAGGTTCATATTTATTCAAGACAGATTCTTTTTATTTTTTTTGACGAAATGCTTTCTACAAGTATAAGATACCTCCTAGCATGCGATAAGAGGAGGTCTCAATATGAACATGAAACCCATGCAAAAAACAGCAATAAAGCCTATTCCAGCTGCAAAAAATTTTAATACTCTAGAAAAGTCCTCGTTATTAACGCGTATTTTTGGATTTGAAAGTCAAAAGGTAGTTAATTCTCTTCGCGCAGAAAATCAAGAATTAATTCTAATGAATCAAAGAAATATGGAATCTATTAAATCGCTTTCCGATCAGCTAGCAGAGAGCTTAAGTTTTCAACAAAATCATATTCAAATGATATCAGAACGTCTTAAAGCAATAGAAAATTTACCAGCAAAACAAGAAGCATTACAAGAAAAAATAATGGATTCATTTGATAGAGCTACTTTTTTTATACAAAATGCATCACAGGATCTTATCCAAGCAAAAACAAATATCGTTAATATTCAAACAGATACTATTAAAAGCTCAGGTACAATTGAAATAGCTGAATTTATGCGAAATTTTTTAACTACAAATCTTTTAGCAAAACAAATTCGTTCAGTCCTTTTTAGTGCAATTGATGACAAATTAAATTCAAAAGACGCTGAAATACATTTATCGAAACTTCAAAAAAATCTTCAAATTGTACAACACCAATCTGCACAAATAAATTTTAAATTAGAAAAATATAATTTAAAAATAGATGATAGTATTTGGAAACCTTATGCCCCTGAATTACAAACCGCTGAAGTAACAGAGCATTGTACTGCAGAAGAATTTTATCTTATCATAAAATTATCCCAAAAAATTGGAATATTTGAAGAAAGCGAAAAAATTAAATCGCTTGTAATAGGTGAAATTTTACCTTCAATTTCGTTTTTTAGTAAAGAAAAATCATCTTGGATAGTAAAACGTAGAGCAAAAGTGATTGTTTTAAAACCTAACTAAAAAAAATAATAGAAAAATTTTAACTTGTTACTTCTGTAATTGTATAAAAAATAATTTGAGATACATCATTTTACATCCCTAATTGAATTTAAAATCATCCTTCTATACAAATTCTTTATAAATTGATGCGTTACCTTAAATGTTAAGGTAAAATCAATAGCTTAAATTCAGAAGACAAGAATTGATCATAATCATTAAGAAAATAAAATCAGTATTTACAATAAGAATTGGTGATAATGGACTTAACATTTTAGAATTTATTTGAAATTTTAAATTTCAATGATTTCATCATTAGTAAACAAGAAATTTTAAATATATAAAATAACAAAGAGAGAGTTGAGAATAAAATTTGTAAGAAGTATGAGTAAATTTCATCGATGAAGAGTTGGTTATGCCAATCCACTCGTAACTCCATTTGTTTCTTTTTTTTTCGCAAAAATTATTTAACAAATTGATGCTACTAGCTCGATTTTTTTAAATTTTAACCGGCATTTCATATTTCATCTATAGATTAAAGGTATTATTATGATTTTATGTAGTTACTGTAATATAAATATTGCTGATGATGGTGGTAAGCATACTTGTTTACCTTTAATAAATAAAGTCAATCAAGTAAAAGCAAAATACTCTTCTATCCATAGAATCATGAATCAGTTTTTAAAAAGCGGTACAACAAACAATGCTGATTTATATTATGATTCAATATTACGTTATAGTGTTCAAGATTATAAAATGACGAATCCACTTTTACGAAAGGATTATAAATTAAAATTTTCTGAGTTTTTGAAAACGAATTTAAATAAATTAGATCTTATTGAGACAGTTAAATGTTTGCAACATTTAGTTCCAGCTGACCAGTTAATAAATGAAACTATTAAAGAAAATTTTGATGAAGTTTCTGGTGTAACTCAAACAAAAAAAATAATCAAAGATTTGTTTAACTTTCCAACCTTTAGTGATCAAAACTATTTACTAAGAGGTGTTACCTTACCAAATTATAATAATTATTCTAATTGTTTTAAAAACTTTACAACGGGTTTTATAAATAAGGCAGTTATTACAGAAAAAGCATTTACAAGTACTTCAACATCAACTCCTCTTGATAATGAATTATTGTTACTTATCTTTTTAGATTCTGTCTTTAATGATCATCAAGCTAAGAATATTAAATCAAGTACTAAATTCAAGACAGAAGATGAAGTTCTTTTCTTTCCAGAATCTAGATTTGTAGTGAGTTATTTTTGTGATATCGATACCTTTCCCAAATCTATGTTCTATAAAATTTCACCAAACCTTGGGAAAAAATTTAAATACGTTGCCGTTTTAGTAGCTCTTCCTTTGTACTACAATGAAACGAATTTCGAGAAAACACAATTTATTCAATCTGCAGTTAAATATTGGACTCATTGGACTTCTGAAACGACTCTCGATAGCCTTGCACTTCGTGACCCAACGGTTTCAAAAGAGAGAAAAGAAATCATAAAAACTAGAAGAAAATTTTATACCTATTAAATGTCGTCTTTAAAATTGTTTGACAGAATCACTGGAATATTACTTTAACGCAAGTCTCATTCATTCGCCTTATTTCAAAGATCTTATTCTTAATATTATAAAACTATTTAAATAAATTAATATCTTATTACGGTTCAAACTGATTCAGCATTGAACTGTAGTTTATTTAGATGTATTATTAAAATACAACTTTTCATTTTAAAGTCCGAGGTTCCATGATGTGCCAAAAAAATAAGCGATTTATAGAATTATTTTTTATAATCCTTTTTTCCTTTATTTTTATTTCTAATTTAAATAAATCCAATTCTGATTTTAAAATGAATGAAATATTAGAAAATAAATACTTTATAGATAGTATTCAAAATATTCCTATTACTGTAATCGCTCCTGCATCAACTTTAGATAATGATAAAATTCAATATCTTCAAAATCAAAATATCCTGGATTTAAAAATTCCTAAAAACTTATCTAGCCAATTGATTCCTTTTCATTCGAATACAGATGAAGAAAGATTTGATCAAATAAAAAAGGCGATAAATGATAATTCTAAAATCATTTGGTCTTTAAGAGGCGGATATGGCTCTGCTAGATTATACGAAAATCTCTTAAAATTAAAAAAACCAAATCAAAATAAAGTCTTTATTGGATATAGCGATTTAACATTTTTACACTTATTTTTTATTCAAAATTGGAATTGGAAAACAATACATGGATCTACATTATCCGATTTATTTAACAAAGAAAAAGACCAAAAAAATTTTTCAAATATTATTGAAATAATTTCTGGAAATATAAAAGAAATAACCTATACAAATATTGAGCCTTTTAATGAATTAGCGAAATCTTCTCAAGAGATTTATGGAAAATTAATTGGAGGAAACTTAGAAATATTGTCAAGCAGCTTGGGAACAAATTGGCAAATTAATGGAAAAAATAAAATTATATTTATTGAAGATATTGGTGCTAAAGGGTATGCTGTAGATAGAAATTTAATTCATTTATATCAAGCAAAAATTTTTCAGAATGCAAAAGCTATAATACTAGGTTCCTTTACAAATAGTGATGAAAATATTGAATTTACAATCAAACGATTTGCAAATGAAGTGAATATTCCTGTTTTTAAAACAAATCAATTTGGTCATGGAAATAAAAATTATCCGCTCGTTTTAAATGAAAACGTAACAATATCACCTCAGAAAAAAATCATCACTCTTAATTTAGGTGATGATTTTAAAAATATTTTAAAGTCAAATAAAGATGGATATATGGCTATTAGATAAGAATATTATTAATTACCAACTTTACCATTGGCGTCATTTCCTTTGCCGTCATTTCCTTTGCCATCATTTCCTTTGCCTTTTGCTTGTGATTGTGAATCACCTTGTCCGCCACCACCTTGTCCGCCACCACCTTGTCCGCCACCACCTTGTCCGCCGCCACCTTGTCCGCCGCCACCTTTGTCCACCACCACCTTGTCCGCCGCCACCTTGTCCGCCGCCACCTTGTCCGCCGCCACCTTTTCCACCAGCTCCACCGCCGCCGCCGCCTCCAGGACCTGCAAAAATTTGAGTGCTTGTAAAAGCCACAACTAATAAAATAGAAGCGGCAAATATATTTTTATATTTCATACTCATGATATTCCTCCTTTACGTTTGATTGTTCCGTTAAGGGAATCGGAAAACCTATTTCAAACTTTAATTGCAATTTATTTATAGGGAATTTTATTCTTACTTAAATCTTCCCCTAAAATATGAATTATTTCTTTATTTATATTTGGCATAATAACAATTGGTTAATATTTATTTGTCCAAACATCAATCATTAAAATTAGCATTTTATTTTTGGAATAAATGAACATTTCAAATGCAGTTTTCTATTTTTTCTAATTAAAAAATCAAACTCCTTTTTTTATTTAAACTAAGTCTCTATTTAAAATTGGTAATCTATCTCATGGAAAAAAAAATTTAAGATATCTTATTACTTTATAAGACAAAAAATTCTTTTAATTTTAATTGAAATATATTATGAAATAGATTTATTATAATTCTATAGCGCTTAAAATTAGAAGTGCATTTGGTAATATTATTATCATAGTTTGTATAATTTAAAAAAATTACAAATTAAACTCATAACAGAGGTGGAGTATGATGGCTCTTATTTTTTTGGTTTTTTTGTTATCCATAATTTTCACTTTATATAACAAAGAAAAAGTAGCAATATATTTTCTTTTTATAGGTATAGTGCTCATATTATTTTTACTAAAATACTATATGACTGATCATTTAAATCTTGTATTTTAAAACAAAAAGGAAAAAAAATGAAAGAAATTGAAAAAAATTTAAATTGCTTTTTTATTTTAGCTTTATGCAGTATGATTTTGGGCGCATTTATATACCAGTTTTTATATAAAGAAGCTCCTTGTCCTTTATGCCTTTTGCAGCGACTAGGAATGATTGCTATCATATGCGCAGGGCTTCTAAATTTAAAATTTGGAATTAAACCTAAATTTTATGCCCTAGCTCTTATTGGATCAATTGCTGGAGCTGCAGTTTCTATAAGACAAATTTTATTGCATATCGCTCCCAATTCAACCCCATTTGGTTCTCCTATCATGGGTCTAAGTCTTTATACATGGGCATTTATTACATTTGTTGTCTCAATAATTGGAGTTTCATTTTTACTTTTTCTCTACGATCCAAAAAAACACCAAAATTCAGAAAAAGTTAATATGAATAAGCTTTCTAAATTTACATTTGCATTTGCTTTTTTTATTGTGAGTGCAAACTTGATTTATACATTATTTCATTGTGGACTTGGTTTTTGTGAGAGTTAATTTGAATGTAGAAATAAATTCACAAAACTGTTTCTATTTGCTCAAATAAATACTTATGTTCATTTTGATTTTAGAAAATTTGCAGAAAACTGATTTAAATATCTAACATAGTTTCTATTTGCTAAATACTCTTGTTGAGAGCACTTTTTTTTTATGAGTTTTTATCAAATCTTCCATTTTTAACGTTGGGTTTTTTAAACTCTTCAATTGATTATTAATAGAATCAAGAATGCTTTCAGGGGAAAGATCTATTAAATGACAAATAAAGTCATCTGGATGAATTGCCTCAATTTCATATTTACGGACTACTCGGCCAATATGGAAAAAGCATTTCAAGAAAATCCTTCAAATTGGTGTTGAAAGGTGCGTATTTGAAATACCAAGATTTTGTCTAGCTAAATCTAATAAATGAAAAAAAAGGGTTCTGTTGCAAAAAAAGATCATATGAGAGTAAAGTATCTTCCTTGGATTGTAATTGGGGGAAGTAGAGATGGATTTCAAGTGGAAACATACAGAGCGAATGATTATAATAATGGCAGTCCG
>NZ_JBIPMD010000160.1:0-7836 GCF_044369315.1 Silvanigrella sp. | reverse complement strand
CAATACCACAAGCAGTAGGAAAGTTATTATGGCTATTAATTTCAATAGATATTTCTTGAGCAAAAGGAAATAAAATAGAATGAATGAAACGATCCATTTTTGGAGGCAGTTTATTTTCTTTTGAATTTTCGTCTAAAAATAATTTATTTTTAAAATAACAAAGCGGTTTTTCTTCATTTGGTAAAAAGCGTCCTAAAGCCGTTACTTTAGTGAAAGAACGAAAGCCGCCAATAGTATAGCTTAAACTTGAATTTATTGGTATTTGCTCTCTATTTGTTTCTTTGCCCCAATATTTAAGAAGGGCAATATTGCTAGGAGCTGTCGAGTACCCTATGTCGCCATTTTGAATAAAGAGCTTTCCTTGTTTTCTTAGCTCGAATAATTTATTTTGTAGTCTTTCAAGTTCAGCAGGAATATCTTTAATTAATGTATTATTCATTTTCAGTCCTAACAGTTTCAAAAGCAAAAGGAATATCAGATTCAGAGATTTGGCATTCTGTTTTTAATTTATTTTTATTTAAAAGAACCCACAAACAGTCACCATGACCTGCACCCATTGTTTTATATGAAATTTGCTTTGAATTAAAAGTTGAAATTAAATCATTAAATTTTTTATTTTGAATAGGGAGAATTTTTTGTGAATGAGCTATCTCTAATGATTTTTTCATTAATATTTGAAGATTATTCATTGTATTTAATTCTAAAAAAGATTCACAAATTTCGGAGTGCCTATTTGCATATCTTAATTTTTCTTTATCATTTTGAAATTTATGAAGAGCTTTTGTTGTATTAGAATATATATTTGTTGAAATAAAACAGCCTAAATTATTTAAACTTATGTTTGGCTCAAAAGCATGAATATTAGGAATAATGGAATTCATTTTGTTTTGAAAAATCCAAAAATTTGTATTTTTATCGATTTCGTTTTTTTCAATAGCAGCTAATTGAACGGCTACATCGTAACCGCTGCCGCCGCCTTGGATGTTTTGTATAGACTGTTTCACATTATTCCAAAATTCAATTTGATTTAAATATTCTTTATTTTGAAAAATAAGCTGCCATAATCCAGCAGAAATACCAGCAATAAGAGCAGAGGAAGAACCAAAACCGAGTGAAGGAGAAAATGATTTTTGAATTTCAATATTAAGTTCACAATTTTCTAAATATGAGCTCCATGGTTTTATTAAATTTGAAAAGAATAAAATATTTGGATCATTTTTTATAATTTCATTGTTATCATGTATAGAAAATTGAATAATTTGATTAGAAAAAAAATCACTTTTAATTTTAATACTAGAATTGTCTTCAAATCTTTTTATTTTAATAGATATCTTAAAACAAGGATCGAAAAAAGTGACAGCTACAGCTTTGCCGCCATATAAAACACCATATTCCCCAAAAAGTATGGCTTTTGCAGGAATACATAAATAAACTTGATTCATTAATTTGCTTCTTTAATTTCCAGTATTTTGGTTTTCAACAACCGAAATACTTGGAAGATGATCATATTGGCGCATCATTTCTAGATTTTTTTCATGTAAAGCCATGTGGCCTTTTTGAATTCCTTCACAACCTAAAGCTCGAATTGCAGATAAATTTTGGGCGAGTCCTACACTAGCTATTATGGCAGATAATCGAGAAGCACTAGGTGTTCCTAGTAAACTTAAACAAGAAGTAGCTGTAGGGTGAAGTTTTGTTACCCCGCCAACGGTGCCCACTGCGATTGGCAAAGCAATTTCACCTTGAAGGCGTTTATTTTTATTTATAAACCATTTTGTAAGTGGTTTGTAAGTTCCAGATAAAGAAGCAAAGGCATGGCAACCCGCTTCCACAGCACGCCAATCATTTCCTGTAGCAATTACCACAGGGTCAATGCCATTCATGATGCCTTTATTGTGAGTTGTCGCTCGAAAGGGATCGAGATCGGCAAACTCCCAAACAGAACAAATTCGTTTTGCCACTTCTTCGCCGGAATAGTTTTCCCGTTCTAATGCGGAAAACTCAATTTCACATTTTACTTTTGTAATACGATGAGTTGTTAAATTTGTTAAAATTTTTGAGCCCACAGTGCATGGCAATAATTCGGGAAGTCTTCTACCCATTTCTTCTGCAATTGAGTTTACAATATTTGCTCCCATAGCTTCACAAGTATCCACATTTACATGAAAAACATAATACCCTGGTTTGGAGAGTGCGCGTAACTCAATGCTTTTTACACCACCACCTCTTTGGACAAGACGTGGATGACAATTTTGTGCTAACTCAAATAATTTTTCTCTTAAAAAGTCATGAAAAATAGAGTAAATATTCATTTTGGGATCAATAATAAATTGTATTTGGCAAGTTGCTATGGTTTCAGTTGGTTCTGAAAAAAAGCCACCACAAGTTCTTGCTAATTTTGCACCAAAGCTAGCTGCTGCAACAACACTAGATTCTTCAACAGCCATTGGAATAAAAATTTCTTGACCATCTATTAAAAAATTTGTGGCAATACCTAAAGGTAACGTAAAACCACCAATACAATTTTCAATAAACTTTTCTGCTTGCTCAATACTTAAAGCACCTGAGTTATTTAGAGATTGAGAATCATTATGTGAAATAATATTTCTGGATACGAGTGCTTGGCAGCGTTGTTTCGAATTCATTTGAGCAAAATTAGGTATGCGACTAGATGCTAAAGATTGCTGATTATGCTGAAATGGAATTGTCTTTGGTACAATATCGGATTGTATTGTAGAAGATCGAGATAGGACTTGTTGATTGTCTTTTACCATCTTTGTTACCTTTAGCTTATAGTGCTTCTCGCACGACGCGAGAACTTAATTCTGATAGCTTTTGTGCACCAGAGCAAAACATTGCAATAGAAAGAGATTTTTTAAAAAATGAAATCTCTTTTTCAACGGATTCCAAAGGAGTTTCCCCTTTTTCAGGAGAAATAGCTGCCCTAAATAAAGGCAAACCAACTCCTGCCATGGTGGCTCCGGCTGCTACAGCTTTTGCAACATGAAGACCATTTCTGATACCTCCTGTAGCCACTAAAGGTATATTGTATCCAAGTTCTTTGTTACGTCTAGAACAAAGGATAAGAGACTCGTCTGTTGGAATACCCCAATTTTTAAAAAGTTCACCTAAACGTTGCCCTTCTTTATTTGAGCGTAACCCTTCAATATAACCCCAACTTGTACCACCTTTGCCGCCAATATCTACACCAGAAACTCCAACAGATACAAGTTTTTGGAAGGTAGAAGGTGACATACCTGAGCCCACTTCTTTAATAAGTAAAGGAACTTGCAAGTTTTTTGCAATCATTTCAATTTTTGAGAGTAAATTTGCAAAATTTCTCTCACCTTCGGGTTGAATGCTTTCCTGAAGGGCATTTAAATGTAAAGCAAAAACATTAAGCTCTAAATCATCTACCAGTCTTTTAATATCATCAAGTTTTATGCCATAATTCAGACTAACAGCCCCTAAATTACCAATTATAAATAAGTTTGGTGCTACTTTTCTTACATTAAATAGTTTTTTGTATTTAGGATCTTTTATCATTATTTTTTGAGAGCCTAAACCCATAGGAATATTATATTTTTCTGCAGCAGCAGCAAGGGCTTCATTAATTTCTTGACCTTTTTCCACTCCCCCAGTCATTCCTGTAATTAATAAAGGGAGATCAAAAATTTTGCCAAAAAAGGATTGTTTCATGTCAACATCAGTTAATTGAAACTCAGGTAAGGCCTCAGGATAAAACTGAATTTTCGAAAAAATATCACATTTCGATTCTACATCTTTGTCTTTACAAATTTGAATATGATCGTTTTTTCTACTTTCCATTAAAACAGGAGTATCTTCTGTATAAGAAAGGATATCAGATTCATCTAGATTTTTTAAATTTGACAATGTTAAATGCTCCAAACTCAATTAAAAGTATGAGTAATCGATTCACCTTTCAAAGGCTTATCAATATGAGAAAACACAATCAAGAGAAACAAAACTAAAAAAAACTTTAACTGTTAATTTATTCTGACGAAAAGAGGATAGAACCGTAATTGACTATTGAATTGTCTTATTTTAAGATCTTTATAGTCATTTCATTATGTTAGTTGGAGGCAAAAATGGGCTCCAAGTCGGATTTAAGTACGCTTTGGATGACAGAAGTAAATCCTACACAGTTTTTTCATGAAATGGTTGTTGAAGCTCAAGAACGTCAAAGATTAAAATTAACTGAAAATGTTGAATTTTATATTGTAAATCTTTTATGTGGATATTTAAGAGCATCTGACACAGATAATAACGAAGATTGTCTTGCCTTAATTTTAAAAAAGGCATTAGAAAGTTCTCGCTCTGAAAAAATTGCTCTGTATAAAAAATTAGCAGATACAGCACTTTATTTTTCTGGATTTTTCCAAGAATATTTTAATAGAAAAAGTTTTGATATAAGATATTACGTAACAATGGGTGAGTCTGCATATAATGAATTATCTAATTTGTTAAAAGGTAAAAATACTTATCAAGAAACTATGTCAACTATATATTATGAAATGAGTAAAAATTTTACTGTAGCTGTTGATATTTTATTAGATATTTCTGAGCAAACTACAAATCAAAATAATGAAAGAACCATATTGAGTTTATATGATGCTTGGTTAAATACAGCTAGTCCAAAATTAGAAAAAGAATTATTTCACAGAGGAGTGAATCCAATTAAGGTTTCTACTCGCAAGGTCTAGAAAAAATATGATATTTAAAATGAATCATAAAAAATTTTTTTTAGGCTGTGATGATTTAATTAGAATCATGTCTAAATACTATTCTTTTATTAATACAGATCCAATTGATAATTATGTATTGCCTCCTTCAAATAATATCCCAGAAAATTGTGGACAAACATTGTTCGAAGAAAATTCAGAAAACAACGAATTTTTTATTGGAATACAATTTGGAAAAAAAATTGTTTTTGATTTTGAAAATAATGAAATTGTTTCTTTAAATTCTTTGGCTGTCGTGTCTGAAGAAATAAGTCATTTTAAGTTAATTACAGATATAGTTACTTTAAACTCTAATGTATCCACTCTTGAAATTGAAACACTTGGAGAGATTGATCGATTTTTATGCCTAATGCATTGGAATTCTGAAAGTAGTTTGCAAAAAATAAATAAAAATTGGAAAAATTTACATCAAATTTGTGATGAAGTTTTTCAAGGAAATCGGTTTTTACCTGACCAGCATTCATTGTATAGAGAAGCTGAATGTTTGGCATTTAGGCATTTAAAAGAGGCATTCTCCTATGATTGGGATTCTTCTAATTATGATTTTTCTAAAATAAATAATAGAGCTAAGAATTATCTATCAAATTTAAGAAAAAATATACTAAGAGCATAATTAAAAATTTTTAATATATTAATATTATTTGACATTTTATAAAATTAAGGCTAATAATATAGTTCTTAAGTGGATGGTATTTGGATATAGGTGAAAAATGAATAAATCTATTTTAAATATTACTCTTATTATGTTATTAATTATCTTTAGTTTATATCATAATTCTGTATGTGAATTAAAAGAAATAAGTATAAAAAAAGAAATTAGAAGGAAAACTTCTTGTCTTCAGCGTAATTTATTTTTAACTCAAGCATTTTCAGATGACAATTTGAAAATGGCAAAAAGAAATAGCGATTTTTATTTTTATTCTGAAAAAGATTTTTATAAAATGAAACTTCTTTATACGTTTAAAAATATAAATATAAACTGCATTGTTTAATAAAAATAATTACATAATATTTCTTTTAGCTTCAAGACTATTTGTTTCGTGCTCATCATTAACTAAATTAATAAGCATTTTTTCTTTCATATCTTTTTTCCATACAAACCAAGCTAGAGATTGTTCTTCTAACCAAGTGTAAGATTCTTTATATTCAAAAGGGATTAAAATATCGCAGAAGGATTTTGCGTCTTCGAGAGTGGCATCTGTATTCATTTCAGACCAGCATCTAAATTTTTCTTTAAAATCGTTTTTATCAAACATTTCAATTCACGCCTTTTAGCTGAATATACAATTGATGTCTGCTTAAAATTCAGGCATCAATATACATTTCGGTAAATGTAATCTTCCCTTAAGCTATTTTATCAATGAATCTTTTAATTTCTTGGAGGGCTTGTTTTCTTATAATAAAGTAAGATTGTCTGTGTTCGTTTTCTTTAAAGGAGGAATTACTATGAATCGAATTTCTATCGAATCTAAATTTATTACAAATGAAATTCTTTTTGAATTAAAGCGTGCAGAAGAACTTAAAATTGCAAAGGATTTGCAAGAGTTTTTACTTCAAAGTGAATTTCCTTGGAGAGCATTAGGAAAGCCTTTAACTCAATTTGTTGAAAATTGTATAAATAAAATTGATAAAAGTGAAAGAATAAAAGGTAAAGTAAGTGATCAGGCTTATTTAGAAAATAAAGAACAGATTGTCATATGTGAAGGGGCTGTAGTAGAACCTGGAGCTTATATTGCGGGACCCACCTTTATTGGTCCTAATGCAATTGTGCGCCATGGAGCTTATGTTAGGGGCTCTGTATATATATCCGAGGGGGCAGTGGTAGGTCATACGACAGAATGCAAAGGATCTATTTTATTGCCTTTTGCTAAAGCAGCTCATTTTAATTATGTAGGAGATTCCATACTAGGCTATGATTGTAATTTAGGAGCAGGTACCAAACTGGCAAATTTAAAAATGAATCATAAAAATATTATTATTGCTTTAGATAATAAAAAAGTAGACACGGGGCTTAAAAAATTTGGAGCTATTTTAGGAAATCGAGCACAAACGGGATGCAACTCCGTAACAAATCCGGGTTCTATCATGCTCCCAGAAACAGTTTTATTGCCAAATCATACCTCATTAGGCGTTATACGCAGATAGTCTTTTTCATCTTAAAAATAAAACTGGTATTCAATTGTCTAAAAAAAGTTAAAATTGAAAGTTTAGATGAAATAATAAGAGATTTTTATCCTAATATTAATGAAAGATTTTCTAAATTAAAATTATTCCAAGCAATTATCTTTATGAATGTTCATAATGGAAATTTAAAATGATATACTATACAAACTAAATTTAAAGGAAAATCTTGGTTTTTATTACCCACAGCTCATTCGTTAATTGTTAAAATATGTGCAATAAAAAAAACGCCTTTTAATTCGATTTACCTTATCGCTAATGGAATAAACTAAAATTTTGAATTACTTTTTGAAAATGAAGAAAATAAAAAGAAATTCAATTTAATGGTTGAAACAATTGGTTTAAATGAAATTTTAGCAAGCTTATATTCAACAATTTCATCATATCAATTTTATTATCCATATCATTTCCCACAAATTATTGAAAAATGCAAAGAGATTAATTGTGAAATTGAGAAAAATCAAAACCGATATTTTACTGAAGCTAAAAATTTATTAAGACAAGAAAAATTAAAAAATGAAATTCGAGAAAACGAAAAAAAACAAAGGCAATCTTTTATTGATAGTAAAAAAATAAAAAATTCAGAAGAAGTTAATATGATAGATGCCAGTTAAGAGTTGAGAAAAATATTGTGAAGATTGAAAAAATAGCTCCAATTTGTTAGTTAATTGTTGCTTAAAACAAAGTAACAAAGGAGCTACCAATGGATTGGCAGAACCAACTCATCACCGTTTACCTTACTTCCTGCAAATTTTTTTCTCAACTTTCTCCCTATATTTTTTTAAAAATAAGTCCTATACTGATGAAGAAACCGTCACAATTTACATCTTTGGAATTTTAAATGAACTTAAAAATATAAAATCAATTTTTAAATTTACAAAAAATTTCCTTA
>NZ_JBIPMD010000158.1:0-7879 GCF_044369315.1 Silvanigrella sp. | reverse complement strand
ACATGTCTTATAGGTTTGAATTCTTATTTAGTTCTTAATCATAGGAAAAGTCAAAATTAGGGTAATAAAATGGAATTTGATATTAGTCAGAAAAAATACGGTAATTTTGTAGTGATAGCAGCAACAGGGCTGTTTTTAACGTATCAAATTCCTGAAAAATTTTTAGATATGAAATTAGGTAAACTTTGCCTTGTTCCTATGCGACAAGGGAAATCGGTGAAAACATTTGTAGCCTTATTTCTTGAATTTACTGAAAAGCCTCATTTTCCTTGCCAAGAAATCATTAGTTATGTTCCTTTTACAAATCAGGTTCCAGAAGTTTTAATTTCAATTATGAAATGGGTTGCCGAGTATTATTTATTTCCATTTGAGCGGGTATTGCCAAATATTGCACCAAAATTTGTTTGGAATGTAGAAAAGCATTCTGTCTTGTTTAAAAGATTGTCTAAATTTTTTCATATCGATGATAAAAATCAATATTATATCAATCAAGAAAACAATAAAAAAGGGATTAAAGGCGAGACAATTTTACCCTTAAGGGAACAAATTGATTTATCGAGTGAACAAGAAAATGTTTATCATCAAATTTTATTAAAACCAAACTCTGTTTGTTTGTTACATGGTGTTACGGGATCTGGTAAAACAGAAATTTATTTAAAAATTGCGCAAAATGTAATACAAAATAAAAAAACAGTGCTCATTCTTGTTCCTGAAATTGCATTAACACCTCAAATGAGCTCGCGATTTCGTGCTGTATTTCAAAATGATTTAGCAATTTTGCATTCGGGATTAACATCAAATGAATATGAAAAAGAATGGTTTAAAATTCATTTAGGATTTGTAAAAATTGTGCTTGGTGTTAGAACTTCTATTTTTACTTTACTTGAAAATATCGGATTGATTATTGTAGATGAAGAACATGATGGAAGTTATAAATCACAAGATCTTCCGCCTTATCAAGCAAGAGACATTGCCGTTTTGCGTGCAAAAAAAGAAAAAGCCTTATGTATATTAGGTTCGGCAACTCCTTCTGTGGAGACAATGTATAATGCTTTGCAAGGAAAGTATGAATACTTTAAACTTGAAAATAAATATTCAAATAATACCGTTGATAGTATTATTATTGATAGCAAAAAAAATATGAATTTACCTTCAAAGTTAAAAGAAGGAAATTATCCTTTAAAGTCAACACAAATATCATTTCAAAATGATAGTATTTCATCCGAAGTTTGTTCTCTTTTAAAGGAGAAAAAAGACAAGGGTGAACAGAGTATCGTTATTATTAATAGAAGAGGTTATATTAATTTTGCTATTTGTGCTGAATGTACTTCGCCCTTAAAATGTCCCAGATGTTCTGTTACAACAACGTTACATCAAAATGGTTCCATAGAAATTTGTCACTATTGTGGATACCGAGAAAATAAAAGAAAAAATTGTCCAACATGTCATTCGACTCATTTTTTATTAAAAGGGATTGGCACTCAAAATATAGAAGAACAAATTCAAACCTTAATACCAAATTTAAAAATAGATAGACTAGATAGAGATGTCCTAACAAGTAACACAAAATTAAATGAAATTATAGAAAATTTTCGTATTGGAAAAACAGATTGTTTAGTAGGAACTCAAATGCTTGCTAAAGGACATGATTTTCCTAAAGTAACATTGGTAGTCATTCTTCATGTTGAAGACTCTTTATTTTTACCAGATTTTAGAGCATCTGAAAGAACTTTTCAATTATTAACTCAAGCTATGGGGCGAGCGGGAAGAGGAGAAAAAAAAGGAACGGTGGTTTTACAATCTTTAATTATTGGGCATCCTGTTATAGAAATGTCTTTAAATAATAAAGTAGATGATTTTATGAATAGAGAAATATCATTAAGAAAAATTGGGTTTCATCCTCCATTCTCAAGACAAATATTATTTGAAATAAGACATCGAAACAAAGAAAAAGCTTTAACTTTATCTAATAAACTTAAAGAATATTTAGTTTCGCATTGGAAATTAAATCAATTTAATCCATTAAAAGTAAGGCTTGCAGGCCCATATTCTGCAACAATTGAAAAAATACGAGATGAATTTCGAATGCAGCTTTGTATTAGCAGTTCGCGGGATTATCATCCTTTTATTCTTTTTCCAAAAGAAATATCTCATGACAAAGAATTGATATCTTGTTTGCGTATTGATGTAGATCCTTACTCTTTTCTTTAGAATATGAAAAAAAATTTCCGATACTGAGAAGAGTAAAATTTTCGTTTTTTTGAGATAAATGAAGGATATGAAATGCCTCAAGCTTCTGAAAATAGTAAAAATTCAGAAAAAGTTTGTGTTTTAATCATTGAAGAAAAAGCGGATCTTCGTACTTTTTTTATGGGTGTTTTAACAAAAACGGGAAATTATGAAGTAAAAAATGCGGCTTCACCAGTAGAAGCATTAGAGATTCTTGGTAAAGAAGCAAATACAATTCAAATTATCTTATTTAACTGGAATATGAAAGAAATGCCAGGTCATGTCTTTTCCCAAAAGATAAAAAATGAAGTCAATTATGATCATATTGAGTTGGTTGTTTGTTCAGCCGCATTTTCTCCGCAAGATTCTTTTTTAATGAGTGAAATTGATATTTATTATACTATGCCAAAAGTTGTAAATGCATCCGAGTTTTTATTAAAAATGGAAGAAGTTCGTTCCGAATTTAAGAATACACAAGCAATTTCAGCAAAACTAAAAGATTTAAAACATTTAATCCATGAATCAGATATAAAATCCATTGACACCCTTTTTTCAAACTCAGATGTAGAAAAAGAAATTACAAATAATTCGAAATATACTTATTTAGGCGGTGAGGTTCGTATTTTAAAGAAAAAATACGAGGAAGCTGTCGATTTTTTAAAAAATCATCTCGATAAAAATCGTGAAAATAAACAAAATGAAAATTTAAAGACATTAAGTACTCTTGGAAAAGCACTTTGTTTAGTTGGCAAGTTTGAAGAAGCTTCCATGATTTATGAAAAATTAGAATCGAAAAGTCCAAATAATTTAGGTCATAAAATTATGCTAGGAGATGCTTTATTGGGTTTAGATGATATCAATGGTGCTGAAAATAAATTCAATGAAGTATTAAATAAAGATCCTTCAAATACAGGAGCTTTAGTTGGGATGATGAAGTCCAATTCAGTTAATGGAAATTTTGATCAGGCTAAGTCATTTTTTGAAAAAATTGAAGGAAACTTTGAAAGCAAATCATTAGCAAGTTTTTTTAATAATAGAGGTGTCGCTTTAGTTAAAAAAGGAAAAGTGGAAGAAGCAATTTTATTTTATGAAAATGCTCTACAATTCTTCGATAAATTTAAAGCCCATGTTTATTTTAATCTTGGGATGGCATACTATCGATCCGGTAACATTTCTAGTGCTGTAAGCTGTTTTCAGGCTGCAATGGCTCAAGATACGAAGTTACTTGAAGAAAAAAATATATTGAAGGAGTTGCGAGAAAAAGGTGTTGAAAAATTTACTGCCGATTACAACGAGAATCTTAAATCAAGAAAAAAATAAAAACTTATTTGTTCTATTCCTTTTTTGTCTTTTCACAATTGCGATATCATGGCTCATTCAATTTAAAGTTTATTCTGATGTTTCAAATGGAAAAACATTATATATTTTAATTTCTTTATTAATGATTTCTTGGTTTCCTTTTTTAATTTCTATATTTTTAATAAAAATATTTAGACTATCTTTTGATATGTTACTATTAATCCCAATGCTCAGTAGGAAATTAACTTGGGGGATATTAATTCCATTATTAGCAGCTGCAGTTGGAATTAAATTGAGTCTTAACATGTCTCAAATAAACTTAATTTCTCCAGATAGCCCTATTTTTCTTTCTGGAGATACAATATTCTCTGCCTTAAATTTATCCTTATCTGGCTATATTCCCATCATTCTTTTTTGTGTTGTTGTTTCGTTAGGCACAGAGTTGTCTTTCAGGTCTTTTGTTGTTGAGTTAATGAATAAAGTAAAAATTAAAAATTCTTGGCTATTTGCAGGATTGATTCAATTTATTGCTTTTGTTCCTTTTTTGTGGTTTGGTTACTTTGGTGGTGGTGAAAGAAACATATTGTATATTATATTTTGGCTTGTCTTATTTCTGAGTCTATCTGGATTTTATGTTTGGCTTTCAATTTTACCAGCCTTTGATCCGAAAGAGGCGAAATTAAAAAAGCTTAAAATTGATGCAAAAAGATCTCTTATCCTTCCCATAATTTCATCTTGTTTATATCTAAATATTTATTATGTAGTTGCTGCAAGGACATTAGTAGAAAATGGAAATTTGTGGATGTCTGGTCCTGCAAATGTTATAACTGTCGTGATATACTTCATCATAACTATTTTTTTGCTCATGACGAAAAGGTTGAAATACTAATATGCCTGGGTACCAAAAAAAAATTTCTGCTTCTTTTTTTTCTCTTACGAATCTTTTTTCAGAGAAATCAAATTCATCTGAGAAAATACTCCAAAAGACAATAAATAAACAAAGATCGCTCTCTTGGATATTTTTTTTAGTATTTAAAAAAAATATCTTTTTAGCTTCTTTTATACAGATTATTTTGATATCTTTAGCTTTAATATCTCCGTTTATTATAAAACATTATCTCGAATTTTTTTTAGTACCAAGTTTTGCTGAAGTAAATAAAAAACTTTTTTTGTCATCATTATATTTTTTTGCATTTGTTGCTTTATTTCTTTTTATTTCTTATTTAAAGAAGCAGCTTTTTATAAATTGGAAAAGAGAAATTGAATATCAATCCTTAAATATTATGTCACATATATGTTGTTACTCTTCAAAAGATCAAAATAATATTATGCTAAATAAATTTAGTGATGAAGAAGGTAACTTTTTTTCATATAAGTTTATTGATCTTCCAAATGTTTTATCATTGTTATTTAGTATACCTGCCTTAATTGTCTCTTTCATTTTTATTTATGTTTTAATGGACAAGCTTTTTTTTATACCAATCTCAATTCTTATGATTATGTTTTTCTTGCAAATTCAAAATCAAATTTTTGTTTCAAGAACTATGAAAAAAGTTTTATTTTTTCTAGAATCAAGAAGTCTTTTATTAAAAAAGATATTTTTATATGGGAATAGAGTTCATTTATTAGCAATGGAATCTTTCTTTTTAAGAAAAATAAATTTATTACAACAAAATAGTAAAAACATAACATTAAATATTATAAATCGAATTTCGGCTTCACGAGTGATTTTTTATTATTCTTGTTTTGTATTAGCAATTCCAAGTATTGCTTTTTATATTTATGCACATCCAAATGCACCTTTAACATCAATTGCAACTCTTTTGGTATTTTTTATATTAGCGGCTCATTTTTATGCAAATATCTTATTATTTTCTTCACGTATTATAGAGTTAAAAAATAATTATAAGTTATTGAACTCTAACGTGACTCTAGTTAAAAGTAACGAAATAGAAGTTACTCAAGAAGTAAATGAAGAATTTAATGATTTTGAAGATTTTGTAAATATAAATAAAAAAGTGGTGAAGCAAGAAAAAATTTGGTTTCATAAAGCATCCTTTATGAATGGAAAGACGATCCATCTTTATAATATTTCATTTGAACATAGGCAGGGAAACATAACCGCTATAGTTGGGCAACCCAATTCTGGAAAGTCCTCTTTCTTAGCTGCATGTGCAGGTGAACTAAAGTTAATTAGTGGAGAAAAAAAATTACCAAATCAATTTGAAATATTGCCTCAAGACATCTCTTTATTTGATGGAACTTTAAGAGAAAATATTATTTTAAGTAAAGAATTTGAAGGTAGAAGATATATCGAATCGGTAAGGGCCAGTTTTCTGGAAGAAGAATTAAATTTTTTAGAGGATGGAGATGAAACTTATTTAGATACAAAAGAAAATACATTTAGTGAAAGTTTTTTAAGAAAAATAGCGATTGCTCGTATTTTATATGCAAAATCTGAATTTTATTTTTTAGATGAACCATTTCAAAATTTATCTCAACCAGAGATATCCCATATCTTTAATGAAGGATTTTTAAAATTATTACATGGTTTAAATCGTGTCATTGTTACTGAAAAATTAGAAATAGCTTCTCTTTGTGACCATATTGTAGTTATGAGAGATGGTATGATTGTGGAACAGGGAAGTCATAAAGTTCTTATAGAAAAAGCGGGTGTTTATGCAAGACTTCATTATGCTGCTGCAGATTCTAGGCAATTTGGCTTAACTCAAAATCAGTCTAAAATGAAAATAAAATCTAATATCATTTCAACTCAGGAAAAAAATAAATATTATGATTTTAGCTTTTATGATAAATCAAATGAAATAAAATATATTCGACAAATTTTTAGCTCTACAAAATTCTTTTTTCAATCCTATTTTAAAAATAAAAATTCATATTTAAGTTTTGGTATTATTCTTTTGTCGCAAATTTTTATGTGTTTAGGGTTTTACTCCTTGTTTTCTCATACTCTTGCAGAGAAATATTCAAAAAATATTCAAATTATGATGTTTGTTTCGAGTACTTTAATATCATTAGGACTTTTTTATCTGTTTCATATAAAAAATGCAATGATAAATTTACTTTTTGGCACTTCAATTGAAAATAAAGTGTATAATGTTTTAATTAAAAAATATAAAGACGATCATTCTTTTACGGCAAAATATTTAGATAATTTTTCGAAAGCGAAAGATGTTTTGTTTGCCTCTCTTACTTCACTCATTGTTCGTTTTTCCTATCTTGTGGCAGGATTCATTTTAATTTCTATTGCGAATGCATCTGCATTATTATTATTAGTGGCTTTTATTATTTTTACATTTGTGTTTGTGTTAATAAAAAAAGGTTCTTATTTAAGAGCTTATTTTGAAATGCAATCTGAAAAAAATAAGTTAGCTAAGTTAACATTTCACTATACTAATTCATTAAAAATTTCTAATTCATTTTTATTTAGAGAATATTTATATAAAAAGCATGAGAATGAAATAAATGAACTAGATGAAAAAACAAGAGAAAAAGATAAATATATCATTCAATTTTTAAAATTTATAAATTTATCTCTTGTATTTATTGTAGCATTGTCAGTTGCATATTATGTCATTAATATTGAAAAAATGTTTATTGGAACAGTAATAATGGCTTTTTTATCTGTTATTTTCTTTTTTCAAGCTTTTGTTAATATTGAAGAGGATTTCAAAAAATTTATTAAATGTATTCCTTATTTTGAAGATTTAATGCGCACATCTATTCATTATGATGATATTGAAAATCAATCGTGCTCTACTTCAAATTATTGGCCTCAAAAAGGTTCCTTGCGAGTTATGTCTTTGACCGTTTCTTCTTCTTTAGAATACCCTAATCCAATATATAATTTAGATCTTTTTATACCGCATGGGGCAAGATTTGGATTTATAACAGATAAAGGTCAAAATAAAACATCTACTTTTTTTGCAAGTTTACTTTTATTTGTCCCGTTTGATTCAGGAACAATTATAATTGATGATGAGGATATTTTAAAATTAAATCCAATTGATCTTAGAGATAAATATACTTACATATCTATGAATTCATTATTTCCTTTTCTTACCATTCGAGAAAATTTAGATCCCACGGAGCAATTTGATGATTCTGAAATTTGGTCCGTATTAAATAGAGTTGGTATTGCTCAATCAGTAGCCGTTTTAAGAAATGGTTTAAATACAAAAGTCGATGATCTTCCTAAACAAATGCTGTGGTCCGGTGAAATTTTATTTTTCTCTTTTGCAAGAGCTATTTTATTTTCTAATAAAATATTACTTGTAGATAATTTAATTTTACCTGAAGAAATGGAATTAAGAATTATCGATCTTTTATC
>NZ_JBIPMD010000157.1:0-7918 GCF_044369315.1 Silvanigrella sp. | reverse complement strand
CTACAATCGTGTTAGAAAGCATTCGTCGAATGGATATCTGTCTCCAGTTATATTTGAAATAACTAGACCAATGAAAAAGGTCGGTTAATTGTGTCTATAAAATTGGGGGAAGATCAAAATACCTAATTCTATTGATTCTACTAAAATACTTTTAAATGGAATTGGAATAAAATATGCGCATGAATTAGGAAAGGAATTATTGGGTAATGAGTTTTTCTTTCATTTAAATTTAAATAGTATTCCTTTAGATATTCATAATTATGAAATATTATTAAAATTTTATTTTCATGAAAATAAAAATAAAATATCTATTGAAAATTATAATCTTGAAATGGATCAAGAAAAATCCGAATTGTCTCTTTATAAAGATCAAAAATTAATGATTTCAATTCCATTAGAGTCTTTTTTGAATAATTTAAATTCTGTTAGAGTAAAAGTAGGAGCAAATGAAAATCAAAACTACAATTTGAAAGATATGACCTTGCATTTTGAATCTAAAAATATGGAAGTAAAAATAATATTTGAGCATTTGAGAATTATTAAAACGGATCGTGTTTTTAAACTTTCACCTTATTCAGAAGGTACGATTTTAATCAAAGAAAAGATCAAATAATGAGATATTTTTAATAATTTTTCTGTGGTTTTTAAATGAAATTTTTCGAATTTTGCTGGGCATATATTTCCTATGTCAAAATAATGACATTACTTTTGACATAGGAAATATATATCTAAAAAAGGATGTGACGTCACATCAAATGGAATTATCCCTGTCCAAGCTTTAAAACCTTTTTAAATTCATCATATGTTGGTACTTTTTCAAAAGTATCTCTGTTTTTAAAGTCAATTCCTTTTAAATAGTGCTGTAATAGGTCTCCAGCAAGCCACATTCCAAAAATGGGAGGAATATAGCTGATGGTTCCAAGCATGACTCTTTTATGCTGGCATGCTCCAAACTCTTTTTCAATTGTGGGACAAATACAATTCCATTCTGTTCCAGGAACAGCTTGTTCAGGGTCTATCGCTTCTTCGGTTGAATAAACAACTCGAACTCCATTTGTAATTCCTACTTCTCGAAGTTTTAAGCGTATTTGTTTTGCAAATTTATCATTTTTTGTTTCTGAAATATCGGCGCATTTAATTTGGGAAGGGTCTAATCTGCTTGCTGAACCCATGGAACTCCAAATAGGAATATCCTTCTTTTTACATCTTGCAATTAAATCTACTTTTGGAATTAATGTGTCAATGCAATCAATAACAGCGTCTACAGGTTGTCCTGCCAAACGTTCTGCCTCTTCAAAAATAAAATCGTTTTTATCAGGATGATGATGTTCATCAATGCCAAAGTAACTTGCTAGTGGGTTTATTTTTTGAAGTCTTTCTACTAATAGATCGACTTTCTTTTTACCTACTGTATCTGTAAAGGCATGGATTTGGCGATTTACATTAGTCACACAAACATCATCATGATCGACTACGGTGACTTTACCGACAGCGGCTCTTGCAATGGCTTCGGCTGCAAAACCACCTACTCCTCCAGCTCCTACGATAAGTACATGTAAATTTCTAAATCTTCCAAGGCCTTCTCTTCCAATAAGAAGCTCTAACCTACTGAATCGATGATTGCGGAATGCCATTTTAAATCCTTATATATTCTTTAAGTGAAAGGGGATTCCCCTAATTCTTTTCTTAGATACTTTTAAAAAATCTTTCCACAAAAATTTTTAAAAGGATTTAAAATAATGAAATATAGAAATTTAATAAAGTTATAATAGAATTGTCATTCTATTAAATTTTGAGGAGCTTTTTGTATAGAGAGTCGTTTCCAGCCTCTTATCGATCTTACTATGACAATCGCAGAGGCAAGTAAAAATAATGGAATTGAAAAAATCCATCCTATAAAAGGGATGAGGCCAAAGACCCAAGCCAAAAAATAAAAAATGGAGGCAAACCAAAAGGTTTGAATTTGCCAGCGGTAGTGGTGGTCAAGCCAGCTTTCTTTTACCTGAGTTCGGAAAAGGTATGTGATTATCAAAGGAATTAAAGAAAAAAGACCGCCTGTAAAAACAGAGATAAGTTGCATAACATATACTACCATTGATACATTTTCGGTCATGCTTTTTGTAGGCAAATTATTTTGTGATGAATTTTTATAATAATCATTATGTTGCATAATCGTCCTCTATCAGGGCAGAAGTCGCGCCCAAGTGCTTTGAATGATAGCGTGAATCTTGAGGTTTTGAAAGCATTTCAGACATTTTAGACATTTCTTCGGATAAATTTTTGAAGGCTCCCAAAAGACTCCACTTATCTGATTGTTCCAAATCGTTTAAATTTAGGGACTCTAATTGTAATTTTATTTTTTCTAAATTTTCTGTGATATGGCGTATATGAACTTTTGGAGTACTAGTATGTAATGAATTTGATTCTTTACCTAGAGTCTTAGATACGATATTTCTTAATGATTTCACGCTAACACTGGTTGGAAGATTTTCTAGAATTTTGTTACGTTGTTCACTCGGCACGGGAAGCAAAGCTTTAAAATGCTCAAAACCAAAATCTGTTCTTTGTTTAGAAGAGATATCAAACTCTTCTGCAACTCGAATATATTGGTTAGCTGTTGTATAATTCATATTTAAGTTTTCATCGCAAAATGATTTCCAACCAACTTTGTTATCTTCATAAAAGCGGTCTTTTATTTCTCCAATTAATTTCCCTTTTAAAAAAAAGGCTTCTGTTTGTGCATTATCAATTCTATTTAAAAAAGAAATATATTCATTTTTATCCCATTTGTTTCTTTCTAGGCGAAGGCGTTCAAAATTGTATTGTATTTTAGTTACGGTATAGGCTAGATCTTTTTTTTCTAAAATAGGATTTGAAGGTGTGTTATCGCTATCTAAAACGACCATTTCATTTTCATTTTTTATGACTTCAATAGCGGCATCTTGAGATTGAATATCAATTTTAGGTGATGCTTGAGATGAAACTTCCATTGTATTTAAATGGGTTGAAATATTTTTTTCTTCAATTTTTGGTTTTAAATTCGAATCTAATTTTGGGACGATTTCATTTTGAGGTAAGGATAAATTTATTATTTGAGTTTGTTTATTTTCTTCAGGTTGAATCTCTGGTTCCGTTCTTGAAAATAAACCCCTAAGAGCTTTTTTAGGTTTTTGAATATCCATTAAACAATTTCCTCTCTATATAAAATGAAGATGTAGCAATTCATTATTGAGCATTTATTTTTTTTCAGGCTGATGTGACGTCACATCAAATTATTCCGCTTGCACATCAAATTTATTTTCAGAAGTAACAATTGGGTAATCCATTTTATTATTTTGTAAACATATTTCTTTGCTTAAAGATAAATAATCTTCAGCTCCCGTGCAGGAAGGATCATAAGTTAAAACAGATTTTCTAGCTTTCACCGCTTCAGCGAGTTTTACATTTTGACGAATACATGTTTTAAATACACAATTTTTTAATAAATCGATGTTCATTACTTTATCAACAATTTCTCTTGAGAGTTTTGTTCGTGAATCAAACATCGTAACAACAAGCCCAGAAATTTTTAACTTCGGATTTAATTCTTCTTTAATTAAGCTTATGGTTTCTAATAATAAATTTAAACCATCAAAAGCAAAAGGGTGTGCTTGCAATGCAATTTGAACTTCATTAGCCGCATTTAATGCGTTTACACTAAGTAAACCGAGGCTTGGCGGTGTATCCAAAATGATAAAGTCATAAAGGGGGTGAAGCGGAAGCAATGCTTTTTTTAAACGGTTTTCGCGACCAATTTCACCTGCCATTCTGCTTTCAAATTCTGAAAGTTCAATTGAAGCGGGAGCAATATGCAGATTTTCATATTGAGTTTCTAAAATGACATCTTCAAGATTTGTTTTTTTGGGTTCCACTAATAATTCAAAGACGCTTTTATCAATATCATTCATATCAATTCCAAGACCTGTTGTTGCATTACATTGAGAGTCTAAATCAACGACAAGTACTCTTTGACCTAATTTAGCAAGACCAGCTGCGATATTAATTACTGTTGTTGTCTTGCCGCATCCCCCTTTTTGATTGCAAACAGAAATTATTCTTACCGAATTGGGACGCTCATACATTTTTGTCATTGCTTTTGGTATATTTGATTTTGTAGCACCAATTCTTTTTACTTTTTTTTCTGTCATTTTTTCTCCTAAAAGCAAGGTAAAATAAGATCTAGAGTTTATTGTTAATGGAAACGTTTCTACATTATGCTTATCCTGTTATGGGTTTTGCTTCTTTTTAAAAAAAGAAAACCTTTTTTATTATACCTTGCAAATAAACAGAATTGTCTTTCTGTGCTTGCTAAGTAACTAAGCAAAAAAGCGTCAAAATATTGACAGCACAAGTTTAGACTATTATTAAGGAACTATCATGTTTTATCCCAAACTATTTTCAATTTTAGGCTTTTTTGGAGTCGCTTTAGGGGCATTTGGCGCTCATGGATTAAAAGATAAAGTAACAATTGAAATGCTCGAAATTTGGAAGACAGCTACCCTTTATTTAATGATACATGTAATTATTGGTATTTTATCCTCTTTTTTTACAAATAAAAAAAGATCACAATTTTGTTTTGCTTTTGGCGCTTTTGTATTTTCTAGTTCTCTCTACTTACTCGTAATCTTAAATATGCCGATTTTAGGATCTATTACTCCGATTGGAGGAGTTTCTTTATTATTAGGATGGACGTTTCTTTTTTTGGATATCAAAAAAAAATCTAACGTTTAATAAAGAAACTAAGAAAAAAATTTAAAGAGGTAGCATGATTTTCCGTAAAAATGATAAAGAATCTGGCTCAAAAAATAAGAATTATTCACATAGGTTTGTAAAAAATGTGTCTTTTCTTTTAACTAAATTATTTTATTTTAAAATGAAAACCGGTCCTAATGTGCAAGAAAAAACACATCACTGGTTTAGTGTTTTATGTCTTACAGGGGTGGACTATTTTTCAACTCTAGCTTATCAGCCCGGCATTGCATTAATGGCAGTCGGGGCTTTAGCCCCATTTTCTTCGTTACTTTTAGTATTAGTTACTTTGTTTGGCGCTGTGCCAACCTATCGTGAGGTTGCTAAAAGATCGTTTACGGGCCAAGGCTCCATCGCAATGCTTGAAAATTTGTTGAGTGGTTGGAGTGGAAAGTTTTGTGTTCTTGGTTTGATCTCATTTGCTGTAACTGATTTTTTTATCACCATTACTTTATCAGCATCCGATGCCGCAGCTCACATGGTTGAAAATCCCTATATTAGTGCTTATGTGGGGCACTCAAATTTAGCAATATCTATCATAATGGTACTTGCTTTGGGTGCTGTATTTTATATTGGTTTTAGAGAAGCCATATTAGTTGCTATTTTATGTACAATTCCATTTTTGTTACTTACATTAATTGTTATTATTAAGGCTTCTCTGGTTATCATGGATGAACCTATTTTAATTTATCAATGGATTTCAGATCCTATTTTTAAAGTGGATTGGTTTGGTCTCTTTATTATTTCAGCTTTGGCTTTCCCAAAACTAGCTTTAGGATTGAGTGGGTTTGAGACGGGCGTTTCCGTAATGCCACTTATTAAAAATGGGAAATCGGACTTACAAGAAAATCATAATAAAACAACCATTCCTGTGGAGAGAATTAAAGGAACAAAAAATCTGCTTTTATTTTCTGCATTAATTATGTCCGCTTATTTAATTACTTCAAGTATTGTTACTTCTATTTTATTAAAGCAATCACAAGTCGCAGATGGCGGAGAAGCTTCAGGAAGGGCTCTATCCTTTTTGGCTCATAAATATATTGGGAATGGGTATGGAACAGTATATGATTTTTGCACAATCATTATTTTAGGTTTTGCAGGGTCTTCTGCTTTAGCTGGTTTATTAAATATTATTCCACGTTATTTACCACGTTTTGGTATGGCTCCTCAATGGGCTTCATTTAGAAGACCTTTGGTCGTTATTATTACCTTAATTAGTATAATTATTCTGGTAGTATTTAATGCAAATGTAAATGCCCAAGCAGGTGCTTATGCTACGGGTGTTTTAGCTCTTATTTTATCTGCAGCAATTGCTGTTACTTTATCTATTAAGAAAGAACTTAAAGTTAAATCTTCAAAAAAATTAAGATTCAAAATGATTTATTTCTTTTTAGTATCTTTGGTGTTTACTTATACCCTAGTTGATAATATAAAAATTCGACCTGATGGCTTAGTAATTGCTTTTATCTTTTTCATCGCCATTTTATTAGCAAGTGCCATAAGTCGATGGCGTCGTGCCTTTGAATTGAGGGTAGAGTCTCATAATATAGTTGGTGTAGAATCTGAAAAACTTTGGGAAGAAATTAAAAATAAAAAAGTTAATTTAGTGCCAATTTCATTTGGAGATAAAAAATGGTTTAAACACAAAGAAGATAAAATTAAGGAACATTATAAATGTGAAGCTCCTTTGGCTTTTTTAACTATTTCACTTAGAGATGATCGAAGTGAATTTGAGACTCCTTTAGTTATTAAAGTTTTAAGAATGAATAATAATGCAAATAATTATTTAATTGAAGTCTCAGGAGCCGTTGCTATTCCCAATACAGTTGCTTATATCAGTGAACAAATAGATCCTATTGCAATATATCTTGGTCTCGCACGTAAAAATGCAATGGAACAGGCTATATTTTATGTTTTATTTGGTGAAGGAGAAATAGGAATTTTAACATATAAAGTACTTGTGCAGTATTGGGAATCTACCGAAGAAGACGATGTTCGTCCTGTCATCTTTTTAATGTCCGAGTAATGAAAAGTTAATAAAATCTCGAATGCTTTATTTAAATAAACAAGTCCTCTTTTTAAAGAGGACTTGTTTATTTAAATAGGAATAAAAAAAACTTTAATTTAGTCTGTTTCTTAAAATGAGTTACTTTTATAGGAAATATTGAATTTGAAATATTTCGAATTCAATATTTTCAAATATGGCATAGATTTTGCTTTTACTTCAATATCGCGATTTTATTATTTGGTACCAAAATTTTATAACACTCAGAATTAAATTTTTAAATATATTAGATCTATGAGGATTTTTTAATCATGACTAATTTAAAAATTGAATCTAGATTCAATGATTTTAAAGCAAAAAGACTCGAAAAAAAGAAACAAAAGAAAATTTACAAAAATAAAATTTCAAAAGAAGAAATTTTGAAAGAAGTTATTTTAGACCCCAGTGAGCTCTATTTTTATTATTCTTCTTTTAAAGAATTATGCGTAGCATACTATTCATCTATAGTTTTTTTAAATGAAAATGATGTTCGGTATTTGGAAAAAATTTATGCAAATCGAAATCAAAGAGATAACTTAAAAGCGATTGCTTTTAATATGAAAACTGCTGATATACATGAAAAACTAATATCAAGTTTTGAGTCTAATATCAAAGGTCACACAGATTCCAATGGATTTTTAATTATTTGTGAGAATACTTTTGCTCCTATTTTTTCAAATTCTTCATATGAAATTTTTCTAAATAAATTAAATAAATTAAATAAATTAAATAAATTAAATAAATTAAATAAATTAAATAAATTTATAAATGAAGATGAACTAGAAAATTTCACTCATTTTTATATTCATTTTCATGAAAGGTTTAAAAAAATTGCGGAAAGCAGAAACATGGATGATAAATTTCGATATCATAAATGTTTTACTAAAGCAGAATTATTTAACATGATGGCTGTAACGTTATTAGAGTTTTCTTCTGTTGCTTTAACAATTGCGTTTCCTCTGATCCTCCCCTAAGAAAGTAGACACCCAGATCCGAAAAAAACTTATAGGAAAGAGGTGTTGAAATGGTGTTAACCAAAAGAAGGTATACAAGCGAATTCAAGCAAGGGGCGATTGAGCTTACAAT
>NZ_JBIPMD010000024.1:0-24863 GCF_044369315.1 Silvanigrella sp. | reverse complement strand
TAAGTCTAGAATTTTTTCCATTAAATATAAACTTATAAGTATTAAGTACAATATATCTATTCAAAATATTTAAGATATTTTTAGAAGTAAAAATAGTACCCATCCCTGAAATTGAGAATACACATCTATTATTTAAAATTCGAAGTGGAACTCCTCCAATAATAATGCTTATTATAGTTACAAAATGGAATACCGCATTTTTATTATTGATACCCAACTTAAATATTATAAAAAATGATTTTAATAGAGCATAAATGGATAACTTTTCTCTCTGAAACGGAAGTTCTATAACTTTGATATTTTTTTGAATTAGTATTTCTATATCATGATTGTTGGCTTTAGGTGAGCATAAAAAAACTTCCGTATTATTTTCTATCAGTTTTTCTGCTATATTCAATCTATGAGATATAAAAAAACTTGCATTATTTAGTACAAAAAAAACTTTATTCTTTTCCATGATTCATTTCTTTTTGGCTATTTGGAGAAATAATAAGAATTAATATTAAAAAAATATCGATTATTCTTTGTCTAAAAAGATTGCCATAATTGGGAGTTCCCCATATTTGAATTCCTATATGTAATAATATAAAAGGGAAGATAAATAAAAAAAGTTTTTTATTTCTATTTAAATAAAAAATAATCATAAAAAAAATGAATAGTAGATTATCAAAAAAAGCAATAAACGAAGTTAAGATAGAAATATTACTCCAAGTAAATTGACTTGTATATATTCCAAAAATTGATAAAAAATATCCCTTAAATAAATAATAAAGGCTATTCAATAAATCTGGTTTTATTGAATTGTGAATTTCCGTGATCATAGAATTTGATAGATTTTCATAATAAGCAATAGTTAGGTTATCCCATTTTTGAGTTAAGGCATAAATTATTAAAAAAAATGTTGAAAAAATTGTGCTTAAGTATTCATTAATCTTAAAATTACTTATAAAATAAATTATTTTAGAAGCATAAAATATCAATATAGAGCAAAGTAAAATATTATAAGAAGCCCACCTTATTTTTTGTAAATAAGATAATGAAATTAACGTTAAAATAAAATAAAAAGTAATTAAAGCTATATCTAGTAATTTGAGTGCATAAATATTTTTTAATAAATAATATATCTTGATATTTAATAACGTTATAAAGCAAATAAAAAATGCTGCATAAAAATCTTTATTGAGAGAAACACCTGTTTGAATTAGAATAGGACTTAATGATATTAAAACTATAGGAAAAAAGTAATTAATAAATTTATTATTGTTTAGCCTTGTTTCATTTTTAAATAATGCATTGAACATGTTTAATAATGCACTAAAAACTATTGCATTAGATATGTATATTATTAGGCTGTAAGAATTCGTTAATTTATAAAACAAAAAAGGAAAAGAGCTTGCTGGGGTAAAAGTTTCTCTGTTATCTCTTAAGGCTTCATATATATTAGTATAATTTTTTAAATAATACATATATGCATTGTGGTCTGAAGGGGGATTAATAAAAAAACTAGCAAAATAAAAAATAAAAAAGAATATAATAAAATTAATTACAAAATATTTCCAAGATTTTATAAAAATAAATAGAATAATTATGATAAAATATGTTGTAATACCAATTGGTAAATTGATCATTTTAAACTACCTAATATTTTCATTAAATGTTTTGGAAAAATTTTCAAGAAAATTTTCTTTTGAAAAGTGAAGTTTAATACGTTCTTTGTTCATGCTACCAAGTTTTTTTAAATTACAATGATTATTTGTAATTTCATTTAAAATATTGGCAAAATGATTTACTTCTCTTTCAAGTATTATTTGTTGTCTTGTAAAATCATCTTTAAAGTTTAATAAGTCTTTTGCTCCAGGGAAATCAAGAGTTAAACAAGCTAAGCCACAAGACATGGCTTCACCTAGAGCATTTGGCATCCCTTCAATTTTTGAAGTCATAATAAATAAATCAGAATTTAAAAAAGTTTCTTGAATATTGTCATTAAATTTTTTAAACAAAATTATTTCATCTAATTTTAGCTTAATAGTAAGTTCTTTCAAAGAATTTAATAATTCTCCGTCACCATTTATATAAACTTTAAAATTTTTATTATATTTATGACTTAATATTGAAAAAGATTTTATAGCAAATTCATAATCTTTCAGATTAATTAATCTACCGGCCATTACGATTTTAAATTCAGAGCAATTTGACAAATTATCATAAGATTTTATTTTGTTATTTAATTCAAAAATATTGCTAAGTACGAAAATATTTTTATTTGATTTTCCAAAAATTTTACTCCATTGTTCTTTCGCATCATCGGTTTGAGTAAAAATGGAATGAGCAAATATTAAATAGAAATACTTTAGCATTAAAAATTTTATTATTCTAATTATCCTATATTTACTTGAATAAAATCTATAATAATTAGGATGAGTTTGTTCAAAGGGGATCCATTTTATTTTTTTAAAAATTGAAAAAAAAATACAATATTTTAAATCATATGATAAAAAATTAAATAAACAATATTCTTTAGAAAATAATAAATGTTTAAAAATGCTTGTTGAATAATTTCCTGATGGGCAATATCTTTTAAAATGATCTGTATCTATTGTTTTGCATAAAAATTTAATATTATATCCATTTTCAATTAATGTTTGTGCTTGTATTAAAATTTGTTTTTCAGCGCCTCCTCCAGGTATAATATGTGAAAATAAAAAATAAATTAAATTCTCATCGCTTTTAATAGAGTTAAAATTGTCCATTATTCCTCGTCTTTTTTATTACTTATTTAATTGCGTATCCATGCCAATATGGGACATTATTTGAAAAAAATACTTCAGAAAAATTATTTTTATTTAATAATTGCTTAATTTCTTCTTTGGAATATCTTTTTTCTAAAGGTGTTCCAAAACGATCTCTACAATCATTTCTTAATATATAAAATGGTTTATTATAGTAAGAAGATAAAGGTACTTTCATCGCTAATTTACTTCCAAAAAATTTTATAATAGTATTTGTAAATAATACTAAAGGTAAGTATATAAAAATAGTTAATATTTCACATGTTAAATTTTTTATCGGGTTTGGAAATTTTGAAATTATTCTTCTCATTAAATTTGAAATATTAAAAATTAATTTGTAAAAATATGATCTATTATCTAAATTATAATAAAAATAAAATAAAAATACACCTTTTTCTTTTAATACTCTATTTATTTCTTTAATAGCCTTTTCTGTATCAACAATATGGTGCAGTACTCCGTAAGATAATGCTAAATCTATACTAGAATCTATAAACGGCAGTCTTTCTGCAAAGGCTTTAATTGGGATAATATTAGAATTATCTTTTGTGTTTTGAATAAAGGTATTGATAGCACTAGATTGTTCTATGCCATATAATGTTCGAACTTTTGGTGCGATTCTTCTGGCCCATCTACCTGTTCCGCAGCCAACATCAATAACAGTCCAATCTTTTTTTAATTGATTTAAAGTAAAAATATCAAAATATTCTGAGGCTGCCGTTTCAGAATAATCAAGAGAATTGTGGTTAAATTTGAGCCATTCATCTCCAAAGGAATAAATTGTTTTTGCACTACCTGTATATTTTTCAACAAAATGGGAGCTGTGAATTAATTCATTTTTTATAACATATTCTGATAATATTGAATTAGTACTCTTATCAAGCATAATATATTCCTAAATATTAATAGAGTTAAAATTTACAATCTCCAATATGTCGCTTTTTTTGATATTTGATTTATTTGCTCGTTTTTTAAATATGATTTAATATCAATAAAAGTAAAGTGATGACTGTTTATCTCATTATAATTTATTATTTCATTTAATTGATCGTTAAATAGATCATGCGGTACTGCTAAAATAATTAAGTCATAATGATCAATACTAGTTGGTATACCTGTATTTAATTCAATTCCATATTCATGAAAAGCTTCATCTTTATTTCCTATTGGATCAATGATATCTGCATGAAAATTATATTCTTTTAATGTATTTATAATATCAATTACTTTTGTATTTCTAACGTCAGATATATTTTCTTTGAAAGTAAATCCTAAAATGAGAGATTTATAAAAGGTTTGATTGACTGGTTTATGCTTTAAACTTAATTTAATGGACTCTTGTGCTATAAATGTTGCCATTGAGTCATTTATTGCTCTTCCGGAAAGTATGACTTTAGGTATATATCCAACAGTTTCGGCTTTAAAAGTTAAATAATAGGGATCAACTCCTATGCAATGTCCTCCAACCAGTCCTGGTACAAAATTTAAAAAATTCCATTTTGTTTTTGCAGCGTTTAATACTTCTTGAGTATCAATATTCAATTTAGAAAAAATAACGGAAAGTTCATTTATCAAAGCAATATTTATATCCCTTTGGGTGTTTTCGATAACTTTTGCTGCTTCTGCAACTTTAATAGTTGAAGCTTCATATACGCCTGCCTCAACAATTAAGCTATATAATTGTGAAAAAAACTCTTTGGATTCTTTACAGCAACCCGAAACCACTTTAATGATTTTCTCAAATTTATGAATTTTATCGCCAGGATTTATTCTCTCTGGTGAATAACCAATAAAAAAATCATCGCCATGTTTTTTTAATGAATTTTTTTCAATAATTGGAATACATTCATCCTCTGTGCAACCAGGATAAACAGTCGATTCAAAACAAATAAAAACTTTTTTATTCGTATTTTCGATTACTTTTCCAATAGTTTCACAAGCAGATAATAAAGGAATTAAATTTGGTTTATTTCCTTTGTCCACTGGGGTAGGTACAGCAATAATAAATACACTACAATCCATTAAATCTTCTGGTTTTGATGTGTATGAGATGGACTCATTAGATAAAAGAGATGAGTCTTCTATTTCGCCAGTATAATCTATATTTTGCTTAAGCAAATCAATTTTTTTATGATTTATATCAAAAGCAATTATTTTATATCGTTTAGAAAAGGAAACAGCCAACGGTAAACCTACATATCCTAGTCCGATAATTCCAATTGAGGTAAAACCTTCTTCTAATTTTTTAAATAAATCATTTTTATTCATTTTATCCTCAAATACTATAAATTTTTATATTTAACAAACCAGCTTAAAAATTGATGAAGCCCTGTGTCAATTGATGTGCTGGGTTGAAATTTTACTGCTTTAAATAATTTATCTACATTTGCGTAAGTTGCTGGAACGTCTCCTTGCTGAATTGGTTCATCGATAATAATTGCTTTCTTATCAAAAAATGATTCAATTTTGTGAACAATATTTTTTACTAAAATTGGCGTATGATTTCCAATATTAAATATGGAATAAAGATTTGAGCTAGATAATAATTTTTCATTTTTAGAATTTGAATTATTTGGAGAGTGATATTCACAAAGACGTGTTATGCTTTCAATTACGTCATCAATAAAAGTAAAATCTCGAAGCATTTCGCCATTATTAAATAACTTTAATGGCTTATTGTGGGCAATTGCGTCTGCAAATAAATACATTGCCATATCGGGTCTTCCCCAAGGTCCATAAACTGTAAAAAACCTTAAGCCCGTAGTTGGGAGACTGTAAATATGCGAATAGGAATGAGCCATGAGTTCGTTGCTTTTTTTGGAAGCAGCATATAGGCTTATTGGATTATCAACAGAATCTTCTTCACTAAAAGGCAGTTTTTGATTATTTCCATAAACACTGCTACTTGAAGCATAAATAAGATGTTCTATACTAAAGTTTTTACAGCATTCAAGTATATTAATAAATCCTTCAAGATTTGATTTAATATAAGCATTAGGATTTATTAAGCTGTATCTCACTCCTGCTTGAGCCGCTAAATTAATAACAATTTTTATATCTTTATTTAAGTTAAAAACTTTTTCTAAATTTGATTTTTCGCTAATATCACAAAGTTCAAATTTAAAATTACTTATATTTTTATTTTTCTGAATTTCTAGAAGTCTATTTTTCTTCAAGTTCACATCGTAATAATCATTTATATTATCGATACCAATAACATTGTATCCTAAATCTAGTAGTTTTATTGAAGTATGATATCCGATGAAACCTGCTGCACCAGTTACTAATACTGTTTTCAAATTAGACTCCATTTCTTAAAAATAACTTTTTCCATTCATCTTCAATATATATATTCCATCTTGAACTCAAAGAAGTGCCTGCAGGGAGATCTTTTGGGAGTGGTACTCCAAATCCCATTTTTTTTAACTTAAGTACGTTTCCTTTTAATCGTCTACCTAAGGCATCTCTAAGAATTCTTTTATGCACACCGTCCTTTATTTTGTAATTTAGAGGCAATGATGTTCCAAATTCAACAATTCTATAATCTAATAAAGGAGATCGCGCTTCTAGAGAATATGCCATCGTTGCACGATCCACTTTTACAAGTACATCGTCTTTCATATATGATACCATGTCTAAAGCTGCAAAGTTTTCTTCCAAGCTTCTATCATTTAATGAATTCCATGAGTAATTTGGATACCAACTTTTTACTGTGTCAAAATAATTAGGCTTAGAATTTAAAAACAAAAAATCCTCATTATTTAGAGAAGATTTTGGATTTGTACAAATGATTGAATCATAGATTTCCTTGGTGTCTTTTGCATTTAAAAGATCAATTATTTTAGAAATTTTTGAATCAATATTTGTGCTTTTAATTAATAAATTATTTAAAATTATTTTAAATAATTTTCTTCCTAATTTCGTATTTATATTTTTTAATATGAACTGATTATAGAATGGTATTTTAGAACCAATTTTATTTATTTTTTGTATTTTATTTGCATATGAAAATCTAGGATAGCCAAGAAATACTTCATCGCCTCCATCACCTGTTAAAACAACGGAAACATATTTTTTTGCTGCTTCTGAAATAGCTAAGGTTGGAATTTGTGAACTATCGGAAAAAGGTTCGTCATAATGAAAAGGAATTTTGTTAATTTGATTTTTATAATCTTCAGCTTTTAAATGCAAAATTTTTATTGGAATATTTAATTGATTTGCTGTTTCAATTGCAATATTTGACTCATCAAAATCATTGTCGTCAAATTTTACAGTAAATGCATCTATGTTTTTTGTATTCAGTTTTTTTAAACTAGAGGCAACTAGGCTGGAATCAATGCCTCCTGATAAAAAACAACCGACAGGCACATCAGAAACGATTCTCTTTTTTGTAGAATCATCCAAAAGCTCTAAAAATTGATCAATAGCATCGTTATATGAATATGGATATTTAATTGAATAACTTTTCAATGGATCCCAGTATAGAACTTCATTTGAAATATTTAATTTATCTTTTGTAATATTAATTTCAATATAAGAAGCCGCATTTATTTTTTTACATTCATTGTAAATACTAAGATGTCCAGGAATATATCCAAGCCATCTGAAGTAAGACAAACTTTCATTATTTAAAGTTAAATTTAATCCAAGGGAATAAATTGCTTTTAGTTCTGAAGAAAAAATAATACATTCTTGAGATTGATAAATATATATTGGTTTTTTACCTATACGATCTCGAGCTAGTAAAATTTTTCTTTCTTTTTGATTAAGATAAGCAAAAGCCAACATACCATTTAATTTTTTAATATAATCATTTCCATATAAATGAAGTCCAGCAAGAATGATCTCAGTGTCTGTATTAGAGGTAAATTCCCAATTCTGTATGAGGTCTTTTTTTAACTCTTGAAAATTATAAATTTCGCCATTAAAAACAATTGATTCTATATTATCCTTATTGTCCTTATGTTTCATTGGTTGATGTCCAGCTTTGCTTAAATCTAATATAGACAAACGTCTTTGAGCAAACCAAATTTCCCAATTTTCAAAAATCTGATATTTTTCAATTCCCCAATCATCTGGACCGCGATGTACTATCTGGTGCAAAGAATTTTTGATATCATTTTCAGAAAATAAGTTTGGTCTAGATATAATTCCAAAAATCCCACACATAATTATAGTTCCTTTTGTTTACTTGTTTTATAAATATCATAAAAAAAACAAATTAATGATGAGATTATTAAGCTTATAAATGCACATGATAAAATAATTTGCAATTGTCTTTTGGGTTCTAAAATATTTACTTCAAACTGTTCAAGTTTTGGATAAGTAATATTTGGAGTTATTCTCAAGCTTAATTCTTTTTGTGTTTGATTAATTGAAATTGATTTTTCATCCATTTCAGTTTTAAAAATTGAGAAATCTTTAATTAATTTTAAATGATCATCATAATTTATTTTATTTGTTTTAAAAAGATAGCCTGTTACTGTGTTAAAAAGTGCTGTTAAATCTATAGTTTCTGTTTGATATTTATAAAACTTTAAAATATTTTGAAACTCTAAATCTTGAGTTAATTTATGCTTAATAATTAAATTATTTATATATTGATTCATTTTAGAAGAAATCAATAATACTTTGTCAGTATATAAGTAATCTGGGGTTGTTTCTATATTATTGATTTTGATTGTGTTGTCTTTAAAAGAAGAATAAATTGAATTCTTTAAATTTTTATTAAAAGTATTAATATTAATATTTAGTTCACTAATAATATTATCGATTTTGCTTGAGTTTATTTTAAAAGGACTAAAAATTGAGAAAGTGAATGAATAGTTTTTATCATCATAATCAATCTTGTATTTAAAATTAGATTGTTCTGTATTATACTGAGAATTATTTTCATTGTATTGTTTTAAAATACTATAGAAAAACTCTTGATTTAAGTTTCTGTTTGAATTTGCAACTGTGTTAGAAACATTTGAGCTGAATGGAGAATAAGAAAAAATTGGGGCAATTTTAAAGGAGTTAATATATATATTATCTTGTTTTTGAACGTAAATAAATCCAATTAAAGAACCTGTTATTAGAGCTAAAATTAAAATGAATTTAAATCTATAGAAAAATTTTATTAAGTCTATAATATTTTTATCTTTATTCATATTTTTATAATCACCAACTATAGTCTGTATTCTTTCAAGATTCAAAATCATCTCCTCAAAAGTAAAAATAGATTGTATTTATGCTAAAATATAATTCTATTATTTAGTGACTTTCAATGTAAAAGTTATAGAATTTAACGGATAAAAATGAGATACTCTCGTTTCATAAAAATTTCTATACTTCTGAGCTAAAAAAATAAGTAATTTATGAAAAAAACTTATTTTTGAATTAAGAAACTCTTTATCAAATTCTATTTTCTTTACAACAAGATTGATATTTGTATAGGAATATTTTTTAAAGAAATTATGATTTGGATCAAAATATGAAAACCAATATGAGCTAAAAAAGTTTTTATGTGTAGGATCTATATAAGCATAAACACTTCTGTAATAAGGAACTGAGACTGTAATTTTAGCATTATTTTTACTAATTCTATATAATTCTTCAATTACTAATATTGGATTATCAAGATGTTCCAATACGTTATCCATTACAATTTCATCTATTTCATCGTTTGAAAATGGGTATGGAAACTGATTTAAATTATGAACAATGTCAACATTAGGTAGATTAATGCTATCTATGCCAATAAAACCCTCTTTTTTTGATCTTCCGCATCCAAGATCGATTTTTATCATTTTAACTTCCTTTGCTTAATTTGTTTTATAATATTTACTTTTGTAAAATTAAAATAAAAATTCCTAGAATATTTTAAAATTAGAAAATACACATTATTTAAATATTTATTATTGCATATGCAAAAGAATAACGCTATATATGTCTTTATGATTAAAGGATTTTTTTTGATTGATTTTACAAAAAATAAGATTGCTTTTTTTCTATTAGTTCTTTCGCAATTTCTCCCAGAAGTGTAGCTTAAGAGAGCTAATCTATTTCTTAATTTTAATTTATTTAAAAAGTGAATGTCTTTGTAATGTTCCATAATAACAGATTTTGTTGCTTCATAGTTCTTTTTAAAAGATTTTGTCGCATTATTTTGGTGTATTAGATACTCACCTAATGTTTTATTTATAAAAGAAAATTGTAAGTTTTCTTTTGCAATTCTAAGCCAAAATTCATAATCTTCTGCTGTAATAAATTTTTTTTCTTCTGAAAAGAAGCCTACTTTATTTATAACATTTTTATGTAAAACTGTTGCGGAAAGAATTAAAGCATTTCCTTGAAATAAAAGATTGTCAAAAGTAGCATTTTTTTGAGGTCCACTGTACATAATATAAGGAGGGTTTTCGAAAGAAATAACGTTCATATTATGACATATAACATCAGCATTACTAAATCTAAATTCTTCAAGAATATTTATTAATTTGCTTTCATACCATGAATCATCAGAATCTAGAAAAGCAATATATTCGCCATTAGATTCTCTTATTCCTAAATTTCTTGCCTTTGCAATAATTCCATCGTTTTTATAATTATAAATTTTTATTCGTTCATCTTTGAATGAGTCTATAACTTCAATTGTATTATCTTGAGAAAAATTGTTAATAATTAATATTTCAAAATTTTGATATGTTTGATTTATTACTGATTTAATACATTTTTTTATTAAATGAGCGTGGTTAAATGTTGGTATTACCACTGATATTAAAGGATTATTGTTCATATTAATACTCTTTTAAAGTGATCACGACAAAATAATAGAGTATTATCTATTTCATCTTCTATGCTGCCCGATAGACAAAATCCAGTCGATTCTAATTTACTAATACTATAATTTAAAACTGATTCGTTTTTAATTAAATTTTCAGGAGAAATTATTTTAGGATTAAAATCTAAAATTTTGTTGCATCTACTTGCAATAATTTTTGCAATTTCGATTACAGAAAGAGTATTTTTCCCGCCTAAGTTAAATAAACCATCTATTGTCATATTTTTTTCTAAATTTAAAAAATGTAGTATGCATTTTTCAACATCACTTATTGTTATAAAGTCTCTTAATTGATAAGGGTTTTTTACAGTCAAACATTGTTTTTCAATAATTTCTTTGCATAAATTATTAACTAATAATGTCCATCGGTTTATATTTACAGAAACAGGATAACCAAAACTATTTGAAAGTCTTAAAACAATTCCAATTATATTATTATTTGCATGAGCTGCTAAAATAAAATCTTCAGACATTTTATTGCAAATAGAATAAGGATGGGATGGTTTTGGGAGGGTGTTTTCATCAATATAACCGTTTAAAGGACTTCCATATATATGTGCAGTTGAAAAATAAATAATTCTTTTTACATTGCACTGCTCTGCAGCAGCTAGTAGATTTACTGTATAAATACATGTTTCATTTATCGCTTTTTTATAATCACGAGCAGCGTCAATTTCATTTGGAGCAGCAAGATGGATTATTGTATCTATTTCATTGCAGCTTTTTTTAAGAGATGGCTCAGAATCAAAATCCATATCAATAATTTTTGCTGTAAATTTATTATTGTTTATTAAGCTGCTATTTCTTGTTCCAATATATACATCATATGTATTTAATGAACTGAGATTATTTGCAATTCTAGCACCTAAATATCCTAAACCGCCTGTAATAAGTATTTTTTTTTTCATATCAAAACTTTCTTAATAGCGGTTCATATGGAACCAATTATCTGTGAACAATTTCCCAATTGTACGGTATCATTTTAGTAAATGGATCTAATCTGTCAATTTCATTAGAATCATGAGGCACGCTCGTGCAATTTGCTACAATTGCCATTTCAGATCCTATTCCCTTAAACCCGTTCCATACCATTGGAGGAACCGTAACTAAAACATAATTATCCACTCCAAGAAAAATTTCTTGAACTTCTCCCTTTGTAGGGCTTTGCTCCCTGTCATCAAACAGCACAAATTTTATATTTCCATGTGGAACACAATAGTTTAGGGTCATTTCTCTATGAATATGCCACCCTTTTATCGCATTTGGATAGATAGTAGAAAAATATATTTCTCCAAATGACTTAAATACTTCTGAGTCTCTTCGGAGCATGTGCATCACTTTTCCGCGTTCATCTAAAATTTGTTTTAATTGAGTTATTTTTACACCATGAATCATAATTTATTAATCCTCATAAAATTATTAATTTGTTTAGTTGTTGTTTCAGCGGCATTATTTTCAAAAAAGCTCTTATACCATTCAATAGTTAATTTAATAGTTTCATCAAAGTTATATGTTGGCATCCATTTTAAAAACTGGTATGACTTGTCACAATTTAATTTTAATAAATTTGCTTCATGATAATTAATACTATTATCTGTTTCAACAATAGAGCCTTCACCCCAATATTCAATAACTTTCTGGCTTAATTCTTTTACCGTTTTTACATTATCATTGTTTGGACCAAAATTCCAAGATCCTGAAAACTCTTTTGGATTGGAAAGAAGTTTTACTGCTAACAATAAATATCCATATAAAGGTTCTAAAACGTGTTGCCAAGGTCTTGTAGAATTGGGGTTGCGGATTGAAATCGGTTTTTTAGAATTTAAAGCTCGAATACAATCAGGAACGATTCTATCTAAGGACCAATCTCCTCCACCTATTACATTTCCAGCCCTAACACTTGCAACTCCTAATCTTTCACTATTTTTAAAAAAGGATTCGAAGTAAGAATTAAATACAATTTCAGCTGCAGCTTTAGAGGCGCTATAGGGATCTTTTCCGCCTAATTCATCATTCTCGCGATAACCCCAAATCCATTCTTTATTCTTGTAGCATTTATCAGACGTCACATAAATTAATGCTTTTATTGAATTGCATTGTTTGATAATTTCTAAAATATGAACGGATCCTAGAATATTTGTATCAAAGGTTTCTTTTGAGTTATCATAAGAATATTTTACAAGTGGTTGTGCTGCTAAATGAAATATGATTTCTGGTTCAAATGCTAATATTTCTTTTTCTAATGAATTATAATCACAAATATTGAGAGTTTTATGCTGAATTATATTTTCTAAATTTAAAATATTATAGTGATCATTTTTTTGTTTTGGCTCAAGAGATATTCCTAAGACATTAGCACCCATGTTAGCAAGCCAAAGTGATAGCCATGAGCCTTTAAAGCCTGTGTCACCTGTAATAATAATCTTTTTATTTTTAAAAATAGAAAATTGATTTTCATTCATTATTTTAAAATCCATGGAGCATTTCCTTGAGCAAAATAGTCATTTAATAGGATATACTCTCTATAGGTATCCATAGGTTGCCAAAAGTTTTTATGTTCATAAACCATCATTTGATTTTCTTTAACTAAAGATTTAATAGGTTCTTTTTCAAAAACCAAATCATCATTTTTATCTAAATAATCAAAAATTTCTCTTTTGCAAACAAAAAAACCACCAGATATAAGTCCCCCAGTTGTTTGTGGTTTTTCATTAAATTCAGTTGCTAATCCAGAATCATTGCATACGAGTTCACCAAATCTTCCAGGGGGACGAACGCCTGTAACAGTCAAAATTTTTCCATGAGAATTATGAAAATTAACAAGTTCTTTAATATTTATGTCACCTAAGCCATCTCCGTAAGTTAACATAAAGTTTTCGTCATCACAAAGATATTTTTTAATTTTGCGAACTCTAGCTCCAGTCATGGAATTTAAACCTGTCTCAGCTAAAGTTACATTCCAATCAATATTTGTAGAAGTACCATGATATTTTATGGGCTCTGAATTATTTAATGAAATTGTAAAATCATTTGTATGTGAGCTATAATTTAAGAAAAAATCTTTTATTACATTGCTTTTATATCCTAAACAAAGAATAAAATCTTTATAACTCCAATCAGAATAGTACTTCATGATGTGCCATAATATAGGTATCCCTCCAATTGGAATCATTGGTTTTGGTATATTATCAGCAACATCACGTATTCGAGTTCCTTGACCACCACATAAAATTACTGTTTTCATATTTTTTCCCTTTCTTATCATAATTTTTTATAAAGATTGAAATAATTATCAATTGCAATATTGCTATCAAATAAATTCTCAAATCTTTTTTTAGCTTTTTCTGCTAAATTATTTCTTAAAGTAGCGTCAGTATATAAAAGTTTAATTGAATTTGCAATTTCAATATGATTTTTTGGTTCTATCACAATTCCAGTTTCCATTTGAACAATTTGTTCAGGAATTCCTGATATATTTGTAGAAATTACAGGCTTTCCAACACTCATTGATTCAATTATAATATTAGGAAAATCTTCATTTGAAATAGAGGGTAAAATAATTAAATCAGATGAATTGATAAGATTAAAAACTTTTTCTTCATTTTTAATAAATATGATATATTGATTTAGTTTATTTTCTTCTGCAAAACTGAAAAGATTATTAAATTCTTCACCATTCCCCTCAATAATAAACACTAAATTTGTTAATATATCAGGATTTGTTTCGCTTAAGAGCTTAATTGATTTAAGTAAATATATATGTCCTTTTCTTTTTTCTAAAACAGCTATAATTGAAATTATAAATTTTGTGTCGAGTACTCCTAATTTTTTTCTATATTCTTTTGGAGTCTCGGTAATCTCTCTTTTAAAAATTCCATTATGTATTACAATAGTTTTATTTGTTTTAAGAGTTTTTTTTACTTGATCACTTGTATATTTTGAGCCAGTTATAAAATAGTTTACGCATGATTTAGTAATGAAATCAAAAGGAAAATCAATGATTCTTTGTGGTGATTTATAGTTTTGAGGGATATTATTAATAACATATATAATTTTTTTAATTCCAGCTAATTTTCCTGCTATTGCAGCGCTGCTGCAAGATATTGCTCCTGGAAATCCACCATTATTAATATGCAAGATATCTGCTTTTAATTTTTTAAACAGAAAAAATAAAATTATTATGTTTATAAAATAGAATAATGGTTTTAAAATGTGGACTATAATTGAAGAAAATTGATTTGGTAATTTGAGATTTAAAAATGCAATTTTTGCTGAATAGATATCAAACAAAAAAAGAGGAAATAATGAAATATTTGAAAAAACTCTTTTACTTAAACCTATATGATACTCATTTGAGTATCTGTATGAAAATGAAATCTTAAAATTCTCGTTAATTTTTTTAGAATTTAAAAAGTTTGCTATCATATTTTCACAACCAGCAAAAAAAATACAATCCGAATGATAATGAATTTTCAAATTTTCCTCTCTAACTGAAGTAAGCTTTTATAATAAGCTATTGTCTTTGCTAACCCATCTTCAAGAGGTGTAATTGGATGCCAATTTAATAATTCAACAGCTTTATTAATATTTACATCATATTTAATAATCTCATTTTTACGGTCATTTTTAAGACCAAATTTAATTAGCCCGTAATTTCCAATTATTTCTTCTACTTTTTCTGCAAGAATTTTAATTTTAATAGAATAACCACTTGCTATATTAAAAACTGAATTATTTTCGAATTTATTATTATATAACGCTAATAGAATAGCATTTACTATATCATCTATATAAATAAAATCTCGCGTTTGATTTCCTGATGTCATATCAAATTCTTTTTTTAATAATAAATTATTTATCAATGAGGGTAGGAACATGTCTAGATCTTGAAGGGGACCATATGCAATTGAAGGCCTTAATGTTAAAATATTGAAATTTTCAAAGTTTGAAATAATATTACTCATTAATTTAGTTGATGTTTTTGACCAAGAATAAGGTGATATTGGTAATTCACACTGGCTTTCCAAAAATGGTATAGAATTTTGTCCATATTCTTCGCAAGTCCCAATATTTACAATTAGTTTCGTACTTTTATTGTTTATTACTGCATTATAAATATTTAATGATCCAATTATGTTTGTTTGTATACTGGAATAAAAATTATCAATACTATAACCTCTATCTTTAAAAGCAGTTAAATTGACTATAGCATATGGATTTGTTGCTTTTATTAATTCTTCTATAAATGTTTTATTTTCAATAGATCCATTAAAAGTTGAGTTTTTATCATTTCTTGAAACTGTTAAAAGATTATTTTGATTTAATAATGAGTTATATTTATTTATAAAGGATTTTCCCAAAAAACCGCTTGAGCCTAAGATAAGAATTTTTTTGTCTTTAAAAAAGTTTAAATCAATTTTATCTAACATTCACATTTCCTTTAAAATTGTTAATAAACTATTCTTAAACCTGCTAAAGTAATTAATGCTACCCAAGCAAGGGCAATTATACAGATAAAATGAATTTTGTAAAAAAACATCTCATGTCTTTTTGATAAAGTCCTTAAAGCGGCAAATAATACCAAACTTCTGAGGGCAATAATATTTAATTTGTATTCATTTTGAATATCTGCAGGTAGTAAAAGCAATATTAATGGCAAAATTGCTAATAAGAAATCAGTTGGTGCAATAACAAGATATTTTCTTTTAAATGTTACAACAAAAAATCCTAGGGTACTTATAATTAGCCAAATAAATAATATATTATAGGCTTCTTGAAGATTGTATTTATTTCCTAAAATTTCTATCCAAATAATATTAGAATTATTTGCAGTTAACAATATTGTTGAAGATATTGCTATTAAAAAAGACTCAAAAAAGCTATAAGATTTTTTTAAAAATAGTGTGCATATCATCACAATACACATAGCTGCTGCGGAAAGCCCTACAATTTTTGGTGCTACTCCAGAAAGTAAAGGAGCGGCTAATAAAATACAATATATGGTATATCTATTAAGATGTTCCCAGTATTTTAATATAAAAGAAATTTTAGGACCTGCCGTTTTTTGAGATGTAAGAAAAATTTTATAGCCAGCTAAATTTGTAATAAAACCTTCATTTAATTTTAAAGAAAAAACGATACAAATTGTTAATAAAATAATCCCTACCAGTGGTGTCCAATTTAAAGGATATTGAGAGTAAGCAATCGGTAAAATTCCTAAAATTCCAAAAAATATCATGAGAAAGTATACGGCAACAACGCTTTGAGGATGGCTAAAGCCTATTTTCATTAAAGAATGATGAAAATGTCTTTTATCTGGTTTCATGGGATTTTTACCCTCTAAAAGACGCGTTATTATAACATGTGCTGTATCAAAAATAGGAATCGAAAGGCAAAGTATGATACTTAAAATTGGAATAATATTTGAGCTTCCGTTATTTATTAATAACCATTGATTTGATTTTTCGATTACGATAGAATTATTTATGATTAAAATAATAAAAATACCAATCATAAATCCAAGCCAATTGCTACCAGAATCTCCCATAAAAATACTTGAAGGATGAGTGTTATATTTTAAAAATCCTAATATTGCGCCAATGATTGGAATACTGAATATAATTAACAAATTAATATTATGCGTGCTTAAAAAGTGTATATAACTTAATAAAGATATGCCAATTAATACTACGCCACCAGCTAATCCATCTAATCCATCAATCATATTAATTGAATTAATAGCACCAATTATAATAAAAACAGAAAGTAAAAATCCAATTATGTAGGGTAAATGAATAGAATTTACAGAAGTAATGGCAATGCTATTAATTTCAAGATTTGATAATAAAACTACAAAAATAGAAGCGGATATTTGGATAAACAATCTTAATTTTGCTGAAAGTGTTTTTAAATCATCAATAAGACCAATAATAAACATCAAAAAAGAGCAAATATAAATAGCAGCCATATTCGAAGGTAGTTTCCAAATGGCAAGGCTAATAAAGAAAGCTGAAACAATTGCAATTCCACCGAGACGTGGAATTGGAGTTGTATGAACCCTTCTTGGTGTTTGTTTTATTTTATTATTATTAGAAAATTCTTCTACTAATAGAGTGTCATTGGAGTGCGCTCCATCCGGTAAATCATACAAGCGTTTTGCTTTTGCAAAACGGATTAAAATTGGAGCAATCACTAGAGAAAGAGCAAATGCAGTAAGGAAGATAAGTATAGTATAGATTCCGCTCAAAATATAGGCTCCAATAATTTAATTTTAAAGCGATTGATTATTTACTTTTTTGGTAAATAAACAAAAAGTAATTTTTTATTTTAATTTTGATACATAAATATTATTTTTAATAAAAAACCTCCAATTATAATCTATACCCTTCGAAATTCCAATTCTATTGGAACTTCCAATCATATTGTCAGGAACTTCGATACCTTTTTCAAGCCAAAGGTTATTTTCTTTCGAAAATAGAATGCCATTTTGATCCTTTTTTATTTCAAGGTACTTACATAATTTACCAGGACCAGACGCTTCAAAAGAAGACTTTTGTAAATCTATAGCTCTAATAAGGACAGCTTGTCCACTGCCTTTGATTCCTGTAACTATATTTAAACAATAATGTATACCATATATAAGATAAACATAAGAAATGCCACCTTCTTCAAACATGGGAGCGTTACGTTTTGTGATGCCGTTAAATGCATGACAAGCAGGATCATCTTGCATATAGGCTTCTGTTTCAATAATGATTCCTGTTTTTAATTGCCCCTCTTTTGTCAAACGACAAATTTTCAGTCCTAATATTTTTGGGGCAATTTCAGTTGCATTTTGAATAAAAAATTCTTTTTTAATTAAGCACATAAATATTTATTCTTTTTAAAGATAAAATAAACACACCCTGATATCAATACCTCCTTGAGTAAAATGAAAGGTTTCTGATTCTTTATAGAATAAATTTCTACAAAAAACAGACCATGTTTCTTCATTTGGGCATAATATAAATCCAAGTATATTTGAATTCTCTTTTTTAACTGTTTTAGATAATTCATTAAGCTTATTAGCAATATTTTTATACAAATTGACAGAATCTGTATTACTTCCAATGCGAATTCCATAGGGAGGATTTAATGGAATAAAAAGATTTCCAAAAAAATTTATTTTAGTAAAATCCATTTTTAAAAAATTTTCACGATTTAGCAATGAATTATTCTTAATATCAAAAAAAGGAATAAGGGCTTCAAGACTAGGATTTGAAATTAGGTTTTTAAAATTTGCAATATTATCTAATAAGGCATCATTTGCATTTTTTGAGTTATCATTACAGATAATATTTAAATTATTTTCAGAGTCTAATGAAGATATATCTTTAAAAAATAAGCAGTGCTCTTTTGCTTTTTTTAATAAAAAATTAAAATTTTCTGGCTTGAATAAGGGCATTTTTTGTAGAGCATATTCGCGGTTTAAAAGAGCTGGAGGAAATTTATATTTATATTGAAGATATTCAAAAGCAAATGTACCTGTACCTGAAAAAGGGATAAATAAATTTTGAATTTCAAATTTTTCGTTTATTTTTTTTGCAAAATGCAAACTTTTTAAAAGTAAACAGGAGGCATAATCTTCTCTTAAAGGAGCGCTGGCACTTAAGGTACCACGATATCCTCTTTTATAAAGAGAATTGCCTGCTAAAGAAATGCTTACTGTTAATTTATCTTTATATAAATCAGCAAAGACGCAAGTGGTTTCATTGGTATTTTCTCCACTTACTATTTCTTTTACGGATTCTTTTATAATAGAGCTTAAAATTTCTTTTAAACCAGTTTCATGAAAAGCTTTACTGGCAACAGAATCTACTTTTAATTTAAGCGACATTGTATCATTTAAATATAAATTCCAGTTAATGCTTTTACAGTGTTTTTCAAAGGCTTCTTTTCCTACACACTTGCCTTCGAAAATGACAAGTCGAATACCTGTAAGACATAAACTTCTCATTAATAATTCTGTAATAGAAAACATATGTATATTTTCTATAATGATTTCATTTTTAAGGAGAGTGCTTTTACTATTAAATTTTTGAGGAAACCATAAATTATTTAAGATTTGCTCTGTTTCATGCAATGCAATTGAACCTAAACCAGCAGGAAAGATCAGTTTAGCTACTTGTGATTTTCCATAAATGTATTTTTTTATTTTACGATCTAAGTTTTCTTCAATTTTATTATTCATCTAGAACCTATTTTTTCTTTATTATGATAGATATTACAATGGATATAGTTTTCTTCATCGTTTAATTGATGCTGAATTTCTAAAATATCATTTTCTTTTAATGATTTTTTTAAAGGGATTGCAATTGGGCTCCAATGGGCGCAAGCATCATTTTCAGATACCAAAGAAGAAATAAAAATATCATCTGTGAGTTCAACTCTGAACCAAATCAAAGCTATTGCATTTTGGCAATCTTTATTTATTGTAATCGATTTTTTTCCAATAAAAGGATGTTTATTTAAATCTTTTGAAAAATAAGGAGGTGGATCTAATCTTGTTTCGCCAATTACAGAAGATTTTGTTGCTTTATCGAAATCGCTTTTTCCTAAAGATAATGAAAAGGAAATGTCTTCTAAATCAAGAGTATTGCCCGCAGAAATTAAAAAATCATTTAAAAATGTTTCTTTAAAGAATTCTTTATTTTTAAAATTTTGAAATGCCTGAATTCGATGAAGAGCTGGATTGGATTGAATATCTACGATATCAAAAAATACAGTTACCTTTTTAGGAATATACGTTATGGTTTTATTAAAGAAACGAGATCCAATTTCCCGTAAGGTAGGAATGACTCCTTCTTGAAAAGGATCATTGCCAAATAATTCGCTTACAACAATCGTAATATCGTCGTTTAACTTTACATCAAAGCTATTCATATTATGCAGAACAAAGTTTTTATTAGAGGTTTGCAGATCTAATTTTTGAAATATAGGTTTGATATTATTAGCAGCGCTTGTTTCTTCAATGGCAATTACTTTTTTTGCTCCTAAATGAAGAGATATTCCTGAAAGAAATCCCGTTCCTGATCCCACATCTAATACAATAGAGGATGAGTTTATATTTTTTTTTAGCGAGTTAAAATAAGCTTCTGATCGATATTTATCGGCAAGCATGGTCCATTGAGCCCAAGGGTCACCAAAGCCATCCGATTGCATGTGTTTTGATTGTGAATCGTTCTCTTTTATTAAGATACCAGCTCCAACAAGATCGTCTATTAATGCTTCGCACTCTTCTTCTAAAGGCAAGTTTGTAGAGACATTTTTAAAATGATTATTTAAATGCTTAGGAATGTCTTTTAAGGTTAAATTAAGATTTTTATTTGAAAGCAGACTTATAATAGACAAGACTTCAGGAGCCATGTAAAACTCTCCCGAAGAACTTGAAATTGAAGCGTATGAATTTCCGTCCTCTGCAATTCTAAAGCGGAGACCTTTTGCTACCTTAAGCTTAAGTATTTTTTGTTTAGTGTTTTGCTTGGACATAGCTATCCTTTGTGGTTAGAAGGGATCCTTAATAAAGAAGCGACGAAAGTTTGTCGCATGGGAAGGTATCAAAATGCAAACAAAAAATATTTTAGAAGCAATAGGTAAAACTCCATTAGTAAAAATAAATCGCTTATTCCAAAAGCAAAATGTGGAAGTCTATGCAAAATGTGAGTTTTTAAATCCAGGCGGTTCTGTAAAAGATCGTATTGGTTATCAAATGGTATTAGATGCTCAAAAGTCGGGTCGAATTAAGCCAGGTGACATTTTAATTGAGCCAACAAGTGGAAATACAGGAATAGGTATAGCTTTGGCGGGGGCTGTTTTAGGTTATAGAGTTATCATTACTCTACCTGAAAAAATGAGTAAAGAAAAGCAAGTTGTTCTTGCGGCACTAGGCACAGAAATAATTAGAACACCAACAGAAGCGGCATTTGATGCTCCTGAAAGCCATATTTCTATTGCAAATAAACTCGCAAAAGAATTGCCAAATGCTCATGTGCTTGACCAATATGCAAATCCATCCAATTGTGATGCCCATTACCGTTTTACAGCTCAAGAAATCATCGATGATTTAGGAATGGTTCCAGATTATTTGGTCGCAGGAGCAGGAACGGGCGGTACTATTACAGGAATAGCAAGAAAATTTAAAGAATTAAAACCATCTTGTAAAATTATTGGGTGTGATCCTGTTGGCAGTATTTTAGGTGGCGGTACAGATGTTGGTACCTATCAAGTTGAAGGTATTGGGTACGACTTTTTTCCAAAAGCATTGGATGTTTCTTTAATTGATCAATGGATTAAAACGACAGATGAGCCTAGCTTCAAATGGGCAAGAAGAGCAATTCGTGAAGAAGGATTTTTATGTGGGGGAAGTTCAGGAACAGCTCTTTATGGAGTAAATGAAATTATTGACCATGTCCCAAGTGGGTCAAAAATAGTTGTTATTTTACCAGATGGTATTCGAAATTATATGACAAAAATGATGGATAATGATTGGTTAACTAAATTGAGTTTTAATGAAGCTGTTTTAAAAAATAATGTTTATTCTAAATAAGCATTATTAAAAATTGCATAACCAATAGAGGAAATATGGAAGTTAAAGTACTTTTTTTTGCTAAAATTCTTTTAAATAATGGAAATTCAAGTATATTTTTTGCATTGAAAAATAAAGAACTTCCCTGCTTATCTATTTATAATAATTCAATAATAGATTTTGTCCAAAAATATAATTTAAAACGGCATGAAGAATTTGATTCCATAGTAAACAAAAATTTTTCTTTACGTTATTTAATTGAATGGCAAACTCATTTAAAAGATTCTTTACCAAATCAAATTTTATTTAATAATGAAAATATATCATTAAATTGGATGTTATTTCCTCAGGCAGTTAAGTTACTTTCAAATGGAAAAGAAAAAAACTTTTTGCAATTAGCTGTTCAGTATATATCAAACGGTGGAATTGATCAAAATGTTATCGCTGCAGACTATGATGAAGCATTTATAAAAGTTTTACAAAAAAAACTTGATTCATGAAGCATATTGCAAAGAATTGTTAATTTATGTATTCTGCCTTTTTAAAGGGAAGCTTTTGATCTTCTTTTAAATATTTTAAATTGGTGGTTTCATGAGAAAATTGTTAACAAAAAAAATGAAATTAATTCTTTCTAGCTGTTTCCTAATGCTTCCTACTTTTCATTCTGCTCATGCTCAGTGTGAAGTTGGACCTATTATGTTTCGTGATACTTTATTTGGCGCTGGCATTGGATTGGGAGTGGGTGCTCTTGTTTTAGTCGCCAATCAATCTTCTGATAAAATCGCTCCAAATTTGGCTACAGCAACTTTAATAGGTGCTGGGGTTGGTGCTGTTGTTGGTATTGTTGATTTATCTTTATCTGATTGTTCAGGAAGAAGAAATGCTCTTAAAAAAGAAGAAGGTTTTACAGCTCGACCTATGCTTTCTTTTTTGCCGCAAAACTCTAGTTATGAAATAAGTCAAACGAATTCTAGAGATCTATTTCAATTGGATACTTTAAATAAAATGGCTATGGGCGTTACAGTTAGTTATACATTTCAAAATTAATTTATATTTTATATAAATTTAAACGTAGCCTACCTGTAATTGAAATATATTTTTATCTTTTAGAATTCGATTTTAAATTAATGCTCCTTGAAAAATACTTAATGCTATTTGAGATATCTTAGAAGCTTCTTCATTTGTTTTCTAAAATCTTTTGCGAGTTTATTTAAAATATTTGTGAAATTTAAAAGAATTTCTTTTGAATGTATATTCAATTCATTTTCAGAAGTGCTCTGCACTATACATCTTTGTAAAATCATGCATGTGAACTATTTAGTTTAACTCGGCGATAATGAAATATCTAAAAAAAATGATTATTTTCAGAGGCTAAAACGTTGTGAAGAAGTATTCTAACTTTAGTGTAGAGAACTTCTAAAAATGACGGCATTCCTATTTTTTCTCAATTTTCTTCAAATCTAAATAGTGATTAGCACGAATCCTGATTGCAGCAAGACGAACTGTTTCTTTAATGCGCTTTATCCGTGTCTCTTCAGTTTTTGCAGAATTGATCCACTCAAGAATCCCACGCTTTGACGAAGGCGCGACGGTCTCCCAAAATAAACTGGCTTTTCCGTTTTTCTTAAGACCTTCGTTAAGTTCTTTTGGCATTTCAAAATGATCTGATGAATTTAGCTTTGCCCAAGCTCCATTTTTCTTTGCTAAATCAATTTTTGCTTGGCCGTAGCTTGTCATTAAACCCTCTTTTATGAGCCTCTCTACTCGTTGTTTATTAACCGCTGACCAAGCACTTTGCGGCTTTCTTGGGGATACCAGAAGTTTGAATTTTTCATCATCAACCTTATTTGGAACACTGTCGATCCAGCCAAAGCAAAGAACTTCTTCAACCACATCCGTGGTGGAGAGGTTGCGCTTGCCACTTGCCGCTTTATAAATGACAACCCATACGCTGTTTTGTTGCTGATGATTCTTTACCAGCCATTGTCTGAAGTCTGATCGTGATTTTGGAGTGATTTCTTGAAATTCTCTTCTCATATCAATTCCCAACCGATCGATTTACCATCTATGAAAAACCCACCCATCTTAGCCCATCGTTTTTTTGCTCTATCAGGTCTTTTTTTTCTATCGCGGAGCCAGCCTGATTAAAAAAGTATAAAACATAGCAAGGTATTTATTTTTTCCATGTTTAAGCATTTCCTGATAACAAATTTTTTGAAATTCTTTTAAATCATTTCCTTCGGAACAAAGTTTTCCGTTTGTAAAACAGTAGCTGCAAAATTCTTCAGACTCACGTTTTCCTGGGCCTTAGAAAAAGGCATTAAACAGTTTTGGCAAGAATTTTTCACAGGCTTCTCCTCCCATTATTCAATGTTTCCCTTAGACATTCGGACTGACGCCTCAATAATATTAATAAGTTTCCAAAAGACGTTCGAACTGAATTTGACCCATAGTTTTGCGGACTGAGCATCAAAATCCCAGAAGATCATGAGACTGTATAATCAGTAAAATTAAAATCTTCTGTAATACCAGTTCAAGTCTTAAGCATTCTGGGAATAGTCCAATTGTCTGAGGGAAATGACAGTAATGTCGATGTGTCCTCCCAATAAGTGCATTTTACAAACACAATGAATGGAATTAAATTTTTTATAGAGAGTGGTTTTTGATTTTGTTGATAGTATCAAGATAA